>NZ_JBMNDR010000076.1:27950-46670 GCF_052543235.1 Streptomyces sp. SAS_272
CCCCCCCCCCCCCCCCCCCCCCCCGGTGCGCTGTGCGCCCGATCCGGCGCCGCGGCGTTACCGTTTTGGGCATGGCGAGCACTCCAGGAGACGGCGACCGAGACGGTTCACCGGCGGAGCCCCGGTCCGTGGTGTGCGGCCGCTGCGGGATCCGGGCGGCAGAGCCACCGCCGGTCACCTGGACGTGTTCCGTGGAGAACGGCGTGCGCCGTCACTTCTGCGAGGCCTGCGCCCGGGAGAACCTCCGGGCGATCGAAGGACGGCTGGACTCGGTCTGGTGGTGAGTCGGCTCACGCCATGGTCGGAGCCCCGCGCCCGCGGCTCACGCCTCCGCCACCGCGTCCTCCTCCAGCGGGTCCTCCGCTTCCGGTGAGTCGGGGGAGTCCAGGTTTTCCGAGGCCTCCAGCTCGTCCTCGGGGAGGAACCCGGGCAGCCAGTCCTCCAGTTCGTCCCGTAGCCGTACCGTCGCGCCGAGCTGGCACAGTACGCCGATCGTGCTGAGCGTCACCCGGTGGATCAGCAGGTACGCCGGCGGCAGGTTGAGCTGTTTGCCCAGCTGATGGGCGGGAGAGCGGGGGTCGGCTATCCGGGCCGCCTGACTGCGCATCCAGCCGCGGGTGAACGTGAACTCCTCGGCGCGGGCCGGTTCGATGATCGGCAGGAGGTAGTCGAGGACCGCGTCGGGATCGAGCTCGATGGAGTCCTTGACGAAGCCCTCCGCGCGGAGGAGTTCGTAGACCGCCTCCGCATCGCCGTCCAGCGTCATGCGCAGGGACTCGCCGATCGGGTCCGGCAGGCCGCCCGCGAGCCGGTCCACCGTGCCGAAGTCCAGCACCCCCAGCCGCCAGTCGTCCTCGCCCTCCGGCCCGCCGGGCAGGAGACGGAAGTTGCCGGGGTGCGGGTCGGCGTGCAGCAGGCCGGTGCGCGCCGGGCCGGAGAAGAGGAAGCGGGACAGCAGCTGGCCGGCGCGGTCCCGCTGCTCCTGGGTGCCCTCGGAGATCACCTCGGAGAGGGGAACGCCGTCGATCCACTCGGTGACCAGGATCTGGTCGCACTGGTGGACCACCGCCGGCACCACGACGTCGGGATCCCCGTCGAACTCCTCCGCGTGGGCCTGCTGGGCCTGAGCCTCCAGGCCGTAGTCCAGTTCCTCCGAGACCCGGTCGCGCAACTCGGCGATCAGCGGCTTCACGTCCATGCCCGGGATGAGCGGGCCCAACAGGCGTGCGAAGCGGCTGAGTTGGTTCAGGTCGGACAGCAGGGCCTCGCCGGCCCCGGGGTACTGGACCTTGACCGCGACCTCCCGGCCGTCGTGCCACACCCCTCGGTGCACCTGACCGATCGAGGCGGCCGCGGCGGGTTTGTCGTCGAACTCCAGGAAGAGCCCGGCCCAGTCCTCGCCGAGGTGCTTCGTGAGCACGGCGTGCACGGTGCGGGTCGGCATCGGCGGCGCCGCGTCCTGGAGCTTGGTGAGGGCCGCGCGGTAGGGGCCGGCCACCTCCTCGGGCAGGGCCGACTCGAAGACGGACAGCGCCTGTCCGAACTTCATCGCACCGCCCTTCAGCTCGCCCAGCACCTTGAAGAGCTGCTCCGCGGTGCGCTGTTGCAGCTCGCGGCCGACGATCTCCGCGGACTCGCCCACGATCCGCTTGCCCAGGCCCCAGGTGGCCCGCCCGGCGAAACCGAGCGGGAGCGCGGCGAGCTTGGCGGTCCGGGTGACCGCCTTCCGGGGAAGATCAGACATGCGCCCTCCAGGTCCCAGCCAGCCGCGCGGTGTCCGTGCTACCGCGTAACTCCGTCGAATGCCGTTGCTCTGCCATTGTCGCGTGCGGACCCCCCTCCTCGGAGGTGTGTTCCCGCTTACCTTTCTCCGCGGCCCCGCACGGGCAGGCACAGTGTGGCAGCACCTGCCGTGTGTGCCACCGGAGCGCGGGTACGGAGACCTCCCACCGGGCGCCCACGCTCGACGGATCGCGGCCGTCGAGGAAGGTGAGGGCGTGGGCGGCGGCCAGCCCGGCCACGGTCGTGGCCAGCGTCACGTCACAGGCGCGCGCCGTGCGCCGGTGACCGGAGTGCCACTGGGCGACCAGGCGCGGCCAGGCCGGGTCCCGGTCGGCGCGCTCGTGGTGCAGACAGCCCGCGCAGCCCGTCTCTCCCGGCAGGACGAGCGGGCCCACGACGCCCGTGCCCTCGACGACCCCGGCGTAGAGATGCGGGGTGCCCGAGGCGATCAGGGGTTCCGCCGCGGCAGGCGCGGGCGCGTGCACGGACACGTCGTCCCGCGGGGCGAGGATCACCAGCGAGAAGCCCGGAGCGTCCTCGGCGGGGGAGTTCCTGCTCCTTCGGCGCGCCGGGCCGGGGGCGGCCCGGCGCACGACGCGGCCGGCCGCCTCGTCCCGGCGCTCGCCGACCGCCTCGGCGGGCAGGCCGCCCGGCGTGACGTCCCCGGGCTCCACCTTTCCGCCGTCTCGCACGTCCACCTCGCCGACTCCCGCGCCCGACAGCAGCGCCGCCAGCACCGCGCCCACCCGGCCCGCGCCGCGCACCTGGACGCGCATCCCACGCCGGGCGGCCAGGTGCTCGACCGCGTCTCCCGGCTGCGAGGTGACGAGGGACAGCGCGGCGAGATCGGGACGCAGCCGCTCCATGACCTCCTTCCTCTCCCGCAGAGCGGAGACCTCCGGCCCGCCGCCGTGCGCGTCGTCGAGCAGTCCCGCCCGGGTCAGCCGCTCCACCAGCCGGTCGACATGGCCGTCGGGCAGATCCATCCGGCGGCCCTCCTCCCGCAGCAGGGGGAGCCCTCGGGTGCCGTCCAGCAGGTCGAGGAAGCTGCCCGTGGCCGTGTCCACCGGGCCGAGCGTCAGTGCGTGCGCCGGCGTCATGCCGAACTGCACCGTGTTGAGGTCGCGCCAGCCGCGCCGCAGCGCGGGTTTCACCGTCGGATGCATCGAAGGCCCCCGTATGCCTGGAAACTCCCCGTCATGTCGGCGGAGCGGGGCGTGGGACGGCCTCGCTCCGCCGACGACTGCCAGCATGCCCGGGCCGGTCCGAACCCGCCGAAAGTTGTCCACAGGCACGGTAATTCGTCGTATAAATGCGTCGTACGAGGCAAAAGTGGCAGGTCGGCTCGGAACCCACCCGAGTCGGAGTCGGGACTTCACCCATGTGCAACGGGTAACGTCGGGGCGTGCCCGCCGACCCCCTGCACCGCGCCGGACCACCACAGCGCAGCACGACGAGCCCGCCGCCGAGCGGCTCGGGGGCGAGCGCGATCGAGGTCCGCAGAAGCGCCCGGCGACGTCGGACGGTCTCCGCGTACCGCGAGGGCGATCGCACCATCGTGCTCATCCCCGCCCGGATGTCCGAGGCCGAGGAGCAACGCTGGGTGAGCGTCATGCTCGACAAGCTCGCCGCGCAGGAGAGCCGGCGCGTGCCGGGCGACGCCGAGCTCGCCGAACGCGCCGAGCGCCTGTCGGCCCAGTGCTTCGACGGCCGGGCCCGGCCTGCCTCGGTGCGCTGGGTGACCAACCAGAACACCCGCTGGGGCTCGTGCACCCCGGCCGAGGGCAGCATCCGGCTGTCGCACCGTCTGAAGGGCATGCCCGAGTACGTCATCGACTACGTCCTCGCCCACGAGCTCGCGCATCTGCTCGTGCCGGGCCACGGTCCCGACTTCTGGCGGCTGCTGGAGGCCTACCCGCGCACCGAGCGCGCCCGGGGCTACCTCGAGGGCGTCGTCGCGGCCGAACGCCTTCCCCACTCGCCGGACGCGAACGGGGAGTGACCTGCGGCGCGCGTGGGGTGAACCTCGCGGGCGTACGGCTACGTCGCTTGTGTACCGGGTCTGTACCGACATCGTGCGTTGTCGGACTTTGCCGTTAGCCTGACGCGACGCACTCGCAATCGGGATGGGGGACGGTCGTTACGCATGCCCAGGGAATTCCAACGCGGCCACAAGGCCAGGATCAGTGACCTCACGGCGGGTACCGATCTGTACGTAGGCGTGCAGATCACCGCCCCCGGCCTGACCTTCGACATCAGCTGCTTCGGTCTCGACGCCGACGAGCGTCTCTCGGACGACCGGTACTTCGTCTTCTTCAACCAGCCCAAGTCCCCCGAGGAGTCCATCCAGCTCCTGGGCGCCCAGGCGGGCGACACGGAGTCCTTCCGCATCACCCTCGACCGGATCCCGCCGCAGATCCAGAAGCTGTCGTTCACGGCGACGTTGGACGGCGCCGGGCAGATGTCCCAGATCAACCCCGGCTACCTGCGCATCGTCGCGGGCGGCGAGGAGGTGGCCCGCTACGCGTTCAACGGCTCCGAGTTCACCAGTGAGCGGGCCGTGATGCTGGGCGACTTCTACCTCAAGGACGTCTGGCGGTTCGCGGCCGTCGGTCAGGGCTTCGACGGCGGCCTGGACGCGCTGCTGAAGAACTTCGGCGGCGAGGTCGCGGAGGAGGAGGCGCCCGCCGCGCCTCAGCAGCCGCAGCCCGGCGGCGCAGCTCCGAGCTTCGCCCCGCCCGCCTTCGGCGCGCCCCCTGCACCGGCGCCCGCTCCTCCTCAGCCGCAGCCCGCGCAGGGCTTCGCGCCCCCGCCCGGCGCGACCCCGCCGCCGGCTCCGGCTCCCGCGCCCCCGGTCCACGCCGCGCCGACCATCGTCGCGCCGCTGGTCCCGCCCGGCGGTCACGTCCCGCCGCCCGCCCCCGCCCCGGCTCCCTACGGTCAGCCGCCCCAGCCGCAGCCGTACGGCCACGGCCCCGCGCCGACCGCGCCCATGCCTCCCGGCTACGGGCAGCAGCCCCCCGCCCCGCAGGCCCCCCAGACCCCGCCCGGCTACGGACAGCCGGCCCCGCCGCCCGGCTACGGACAGCAGCCCCCCTTCGGGCAGGTACCGGGACAGCAGGCCTACGGCGTGCCGCAGGGCGCGCCCCAGGGCGGCGCCGGCGTGGCGTCGGCGCTCCAGCAGTTCAAGGAGACGCCCACCGGGCAGCGCTGGACGCAGCAGAACAGGAAGATGATCCGGGTAGACCTCGGCATCGGCGGCCAGCCCGTCCTCGCCCGCCAGGGCAGCATGGTCCTCTACCAGGGCAAGGTCGACTTCAGCTACAAGGGCGCCGGGTTCGCCGGCCGGATCGTCGGCAACGCCACCGGTCAGGAGATGCAGCTGATGCGCTGCACCGGCCAGGGGCAGGTGTTCCTCGCCGAGAACTCCACCCATGTGCACCCCATCGAGCTCCAGGGCGACGCGATCTGCGTCTCCGCCGAGAATGTTCTCGCCTTCGACGAGAGCCTCCAGTACGAGGTCCGTCGCATCGAGGGGCACGGCATCCCCGGCGGCGCGCTGTTCACCATGCAGTTCCAGGGCACCGGGACGATCGTCGTGAAGACGCACGGCACCCCCGTGGTCCTGCCGGTCACGCCCACCACGTTCGCCGACTGCAACGCCGTCGTCGCCTGGTCGGCGGCCTCCCAGGTGGTCGTCTCCAGCCAGGTGCGGATGCGCCGCAACGCCTACCCGGGCGACACCGGAGAGAGCGTCAACCTCCAGTTCCGGGGCGCTCCCGGCAACTTCATCGTCGTCCAGCCGTACGAGGTCTGAGGGAGCCCGTCATGAACCAGCCGCTCGCGGGCTACGCCCCCGCACCCGTCACCGCCCGCATGGAGAACCACGGCAACCACATGCTGAAGGTCGCCATGCAGACCGGCAACGACCTCTTCGCGCGCGTGGGCTCGATGGTCGCCTACGAGGGTTTCGTCCAGTACGAGCCCAACCCGCCCGCCGTACGCCAGATCGCCCGCGACTGGATGACCGGCGAGGGCGCGCCCCTGATGAAGTGCACCGGCGACGGTCTGCTCTATCTCGCCGACTACGGGGCGAACGTCGTCGTCATCAACCTCAACGGCGACGGCATCTCCGTCAACGCCACCAACCTGCTCGCCTTCGACGCACACCTGACCTGGGGCGTCGAGCGCGTCAAGGGGCTGGCGAAGTTCGCCGGTCAGGGGCTGTGGAACACCAAGATCTCCGGGCAGGGCTGGGTCGCGCTGACCTCCCGGGGCAAGCCGATCGTCGTCGACTGCGGCGGCGGCGAGGACGAGACGTACGTCGACCCCGACGCGCTCGTCGCCTGGTCCCCGAACCTCAAGGTGAAGGGCAAGCGCAGCTTCAAGGCGCAGTCGCTCATCGGCCGGGGCAGCGGCGAGGCCTATCAGATGGCCTTCTCCGGCCAGGGCATCGTCGTCGTCCAGCCCAGTGAGGACAGCACCGACCGCCTCCGGGTACGGGGCTGAGGGGGACCGGGAACATCATGCAGAGCTCACTTTTCGCGCACAACGACTCGCAGACCCAGGACCGCTGGAGTCTGCAGAACAAGCAGATGCTCCGGGTCACCCTGGAGGGCCACGACGACATCCTCGCCCGCAAGGGGACGATGGTCGCCTACCAGGGCCTGATGGAGTTCGACGCCGAGTACCAGAGCAACCAGCAAGGACGCGCGCGGGCCCACACGGGCGAGGGTCTGAGCCTGATGCGCTGTCACGGCCAGGGCACGGTGTACCTCGCCAACCTCGCCCAGCACATCCACGTGATGGACGTGGAGCAGGACGGGCTGACCGTGGACAGCAGTTATGTGCTGGCCATGGACTCCTCGCTGCACCATGACGTCATCGCCGTCGACAGCCTCTACGGCATCTCCGGCTCGGGGAAGTACCAGCTCAACATCACCGGCCGCGGCAAGGTGGCCCTGATGACCTCGGGCGCGCCGCTGATGATGCAGGTCACCCCCGACAAGTACGTCAACTGCGACGCGGACGCCATCGTCGCCTGGTCCACCGGACTGCGGGTGCAGATGCAGGCGCAGACGCACTCCTCCGGGGTGTGGCGCCGGCGCGGCAACACCGGTGAGGGCTGGGAGCTCAGCTTCATGGGCGCCGGCTACGCGCTGGTCCAGCCCAGCGAGCTGCTGCCGCCGCAGAACGCCCAGGTCGGGTCGGGTCTCGCCGCGCAGTACGGCATGGGTCAGCAGGGGGCGCGGGGACAGAACCAGGGCAACGTCTGGAGCTGACCGTCCGAACAGCACACGTAAGGGGCGACCACCTGGTGGTTCGCCCCTTACCCGTTCCCGACCCGTGTCCCGTTGCCCCTCACAGTCGCGCGCGGGCCGCCTCCAGCAGGCGGACGACCGACGCGTCGGCCACGTTCCCCACCTCGTCGTAGGCGAACCAGCGCAGGTCGAGGGACTCGTCGCTGATGGCCTCCACCGCCCCGGCCGGGGCGAGCGCCGCGTACTGGACGTCGTAGTGCCAGGCGCAGGGCGTGTGATGCCGGTCAAGGCGCACCGGACCGCCGGGCAGCAGGCTCAGCCCCGGCATGCCAGACTCCTCCGTCCCCTCCCGCAGCGCCGAACCCGCCAGCGTCGCGTCGGCCGGCTCGCAGTGACCGCCCGTCTGCAGCCACATCCTCAGCTTCTTGTGCAGGGTGAGCAGCACACGGCCGCGCTCCGGGTCGATCACCAGCGCGCTCGCCGTGATGTGCCCGTCCGCGCACGCTTTCCACATAGCGTCGGGGCGGGCCGCCAGATGGTCCAGGTACGTCTGGCACAGCTCTTCCTGGCCCTCGTACCCCTTCAGGACGAGGACCGCGTCGTCGTGCAGGCTCACTCGGTGTCGTCGCCCTTGGAGTCGTTCCCGCCGTCCGTGTCGTCGTCCTTCTTCAGGTTCGGCCTGTCGCCGAGGCCGCCGCCGCTCGCCGCCTCGCCGAGCATCTTGTCGAGCTCGGAGAAGTCCATCTGCTCGCGGTGCACGAAGCCGTCCGGGTCGTCCAGGTCGGAGGCCGTGGGCAACATGTCCGGGTGGGCCCACAGGGCGTCCCGGCCGTCGACGCCGCGCGCGTCCGTCAGCGAGGCCCACAGGCGGGACGCGTCGCGCAGACGGCGAGGGCGCAGTTCCAGGCCGATCAGCGTCGCGAACGTCTGCTCCGCCGGACCGCCCGTGGCACGGCGCCGGCGCAGGGTCTCACGCAGCGCGTCGGCGGACGACAGGCGCGGCTTCGCGGCCGCGTGCACCACGGCGTCGACCCAGCCCTCGACGAGCGCCAGAGCCGTCTCCAGACGGGCCAGGGCGGCCTTCTGCGCCGGGGTGTCCTCCGGCTGGAACATGCCCTGCTGGAGAGCGTCCTGCAGCTGCTCGGGATTCTGCGGGTCGAACTGCCCGACCACGTCCTCCAGCTTGGCGGTGTCGACCTTGATCCCCCGCGCGTACCCCTCGACCGCGCCGAACAGGTGCGAGCGCAGCCACGGCACATGGGCGAAGAGGCGCTGGTGGGCGGCCTCGCGCAGCGCGAGGTAGAGCCGCACCTCGTCCTTGCCGACGCCCAGGTCCTTGCCGAAGGCCTCGATGTTCACCGGCAGCAGCGCGGCGCGCCCGGCCGGACCGAGCGGCAGACCGATGTCGGTCGAGCCGACGACCTCGCCCGCGAGCACGCCGACGGCCTGGCCGATCTGCGAGCCGAACATCGCGCCGCCCATGGAGCGCATCATGCCGATCAGCGGGCCGGCCATGGCCTGCATCTCCTCCGGCAGGACGTCGCCCATGGCCGCGCCGACCCGCTCGGCGACCGGGTCGACGAGCTCCTTCCAGGCGGGCAGGGTCGCCTCGACCCACTCCGCGCGGGACCACGCCACGGCGGAGGCGGCGCCGGACGGCAGCGAGGTGGCGTCGTCGAGCCACAGGTCGGCGAGGCGGACGGCCTCCTGGACGGCGGTGCGCTCGGACGGACCGACGCTGGAGTCCTTGACGCCGTCGGAGGTGCCCTGGGCGACCGTCTGGCGGGCGATCTGCTTGGCCATGTCCCAGTTCACCGGGCCGCCCTCGTAGGAGAGCATCTGACCGAGCTGCTGGAACGCGGCCCCCAGGTCGTTGGGGTTCAGCGAACCGAACATCGCGGCGAGCGGATTGTCCGCGCCGGGCGCGCCGAAGCCGCCGGCGCCGGGCAGGCCGCCGAAACCGAACGGGTTGGCCGGTCCCTGACCACCGCCGCTCTGCGGGTCCTTCTTGCCCTCGTCGCCGTCCTCCGGCTCCTCCGGCGGAAGGCCGAATCCGAATGGGGTGTCACTCACGGGGTTCCTCGGCTGGTAAGGCCACCGGATTTCGGCCGGCGGCGACTGCCCTGCAACACCACCCAGCGTAGACACCCCGGCTCGATCGGGCCTCGGTGCTTCGCCGACTCCTGCCCTGCGGCAGGATGGATGCCACCTGGTACGTACGCGTCACTCGCGCCCGTATGCCAAGACAACCGCTGGAGACACCTGGTGAGTTCCCCAGATCCGCAGGTTCGCGCAGCGCGAAACCCTTCGACCCGGGCCGGCGCCCGCGGGCCGGTCGTTGCCGTGACCGGCGCGGCGACCGGGGTGGGCGCGCTGCTCACGGAGCGGCTCGCCGCGTCGGAGGAGGTCAAGCAGGTCGTCGCCATCGACGAGCGGCGAGGCGAGTGCGACGCGGCGCAGTGGCACATCCTCGACGTCCGTGATCCGGCGATCGCCGACAAGCTGCGCGGCGCGGACGTCGTGGTCCATCTCGCACTCGACCTAGACCTGGGGAGTGACGCCGCCGCCCGGACGGCCTACAACGTGCGCGGTACGCAGACCGTCCTCACGGCCGCCGCGGCGGCCGGGGTGCGCCGCGTCGTGCTGTGCACCTCCGCGATGGTCTACGGAGCGCTGGAAGACAACGAGCTGCCGCTCTCCGAGGACGCGGAGCTGCGGGCGACGGCGGAGGCGACCGGCGTCGGGGACCTCCTGGAGATCGAACGGCTCGCCCGCCGCGCGCCCCGGGCGCATCCCGGTCTGAACGTCACCGTGGTGCGGCCCGCGACCGTGGTCGGCGGCACGGACACGGCGCTGACCCGGTACTTCGAGTCGCCGCGGCTGCTGGTCGTCGCCGGGTCGCGGCCGGCCTGGCAGTTCTGCCACGTCGAGGACCTGGTCAGCGCCTTGGAGTACGCGGTCCTGGAGAAGGTCGACGGGGAACTCGCCGTCGGGTGCGACGGGTGGCTGGAGCAGGAGGAGGTCGAGGAGCTCAGCGGGATCCGGCGCATGGAGCTGCCGTCGGCGGTCGCCCTGGGCGCTGCCGCGCGGCTGCACCGGATCGGGCTGACGCCGTCCCCGGCGGGCGACCTGGCGTACACGATGTACCCCTGGGTGGTGAGCGGAAGCCGGCTTCACGACGCGGGGTGGCGGCCGGGCTGGACCAACGAGGAGGTCCTGGCGCAGCTGCTGGAGGAGGTGGCCGGACGGCACACCGTCGTCGGACGGCGCCTCGGGCGCAAGGACGCAACGGCTGCGGGGGCGGCCGGGGCGACGGTCGCTCTGCTGGGCGCGGCGGCTGTGGTGCGGCGGGCCCGCAAGGCCCGGCGGCGCTGAGCGCGGGGGCGTGCGGCCTGCTCCTCCGCCCGCCGCCCTCCCCTGGGGGCCGTGCCGACCCTGGGGGCCCGTGCCCTCTGCCCCTTCCCTGGGGGCCGTGCGCCCTGCCCTTTCCCTGGGGCCGTGCCCCTGCGCCTCTCTTCAGGGACCCCGGACGGGCCGCCTTGGAGGTCCCTCCAAGGCGCCACGCGTGCGTACCGGGCGATCACGGCATTTCGTCCGGTCCCCGGGGTGCGGCACGATGGGGGTATGGCAGTCATCGACGAGCATCCCGGCGAGCGGGCGGCGCAGGATCCCATCAAGCTGATCGCCGTTCGCGACACTCCGCTCTCCCTGGACGAGGTCTTCAAAGCGGTCGGGGACGACGCGGCCGGCGGGACGGCGCTCTTCGTGGGCACCGTGCGCAACCATGACGCCGGCGCCGACGTCGACGCGCTCGGATACTCCTGCCACCCGAGCGCCGAGGCGGAGATGCGGCGGATCGCGGAGAAGGTCGCCGCCGAGTACCCGGTGCGGGCGCTGGCGGCCGTCCACCGGGTGGGGGAGCTGGCCGTGGGCGACCTGGCGGTCGTCGTCGCCGTGTCCTGTCCGCACCGCGGGGAGGCCTTCGAGGCATGCCGCAAGCTGATCGACGACCTCAAGCACGACGTGCCCATCTGGAAGCACCAGAAGTTCTCCGACGGCACCGAGGAGTGGGTCGGGGCCTGCTGATCCACCGGCCACCCGTCCGGTTGCGTAACCGGACCCCTGCCGTGAGCGTTGTCACTGCGGATGGTTAATCTGCTGATCAGTCAGTTGTGTTGCTCACTGGGGTTGGGAGGTCGGCATGGCGGCGCTCGCCTGGTTGCTGATTCCGCTTGTCGCCGCGATCGGTGCAGGGCTGTGGGGGAGTTGGGCCAACCGGACCCGCAAGGCCCGCGGCGACGGCCCTGAGCTGGACGGATATGCCCGTTTCCGAGCCGCCATGGAGAAGCCGCACTCCCGCGCGTGACCCGGGTGGCAGCCCTGACCGTGCGCTGACAGAGGCGTCCCGTAGTGTCGAGTCATGCCACGCCGCACCGCGACGATGCTCGCCTCCACCTTGATCCTCATCGCGCTTCTGTGCGCGGGAGTGCTCATCCCCGTGCCGTACTCGGAGATGTCCCCGGGGCCCACGGTGAACACCCTCGGCGATCACGACGGCGAGCCGGTGCTGCAGATCTCCGGGCGCAAAACCTACGCGACCAGTGGCCACCTCAACATGACCACGGTGCGGGTGACCAGCGCCGACTACCGGATGAACCTCGTCGAGGCCGTCTACGGGTGGCTCGCGCACGACAACAAGGTCGTCCCGCACGACACGCTGTACCCGGACGGCAAGACCGAGGAGCAGTCCACCCAGGAGAACGCCGAGGAGTTCAGCCAGTCCCAGGAGAGCGCCAAGGTCGCCGCCCTGAAGGAGCTGAACGTCCCGGTGACGTCCTGGGTGATCGTCTCGACCGTGGTGAAGGGTTCCCCGGCGGAGGGCAGGCTGCACGCCGGAGACGTGATCAAGGCCGTGGACGGCACCGCGGTGAAGGAGCCGGGTGACGTCGCGAAGCTGGTGACCAAGCACAAGGCCGGCGAGAACGTCGTCTTCACGATCGTCCCGGCGAAGGAGCAGGCCGCCGCCGAGAAGGCGCGCCGGACGGCGACGACCACACAGAAGGTCTCGATCACCACCGCGGCCTCCGACGACAGCGGAGAGAAGCGCGCCATCGTCGGGATCTCGGCCGGGACCGACCACACCTTCCCCTTCACCGTCGACATCAAGCTCGCCGACGTCGGCGGCCCCAGCGCCGGCCTGATGTTCGCGCTCGGCATCTACGACAAGCTCACCCCGGGCAGCCTCACCGGCGGAAAGTTCGTCGCCGGCACCGGGACCATCGACGACGACGGCAAGGTCGGCCCGATCGGCGGCATCGAGATGAAGACCGTCGGCGCGCGCAGCCAGGGCGCCCGGTTCTTCCTGACGCCGGCCGACAACTGCAAGGCCGCCGCCGAGGACACCCCCTCGGGGCTCAGGCTCGTCAAGGTCGACACGATCGACGACGCCCTCGCCGCCCTCGACGACATCCGCAGCGGCGACACCGCCGCCCTGCCGAAGTGCACGAAGTAGCGGCCGGGGCCTGATCCGAACGACAGGCCCCGGGCAGCCACACCGGGATGGGCGAGGCGCTGCCGCTGGGCGCTACTCCGCGAACGTCGCCGACAGCGCCTCCGCGAGGCCCGGGACGAGCCCGGCGCCCGTGAGGACCTCCGTCGGCGCGTCCTTCTCGCGCAGCCGCAGGGCCGAGTCGCGGGTGCCGTCGCGCAGTACGGCGACCGTCATCCGGACCTCGTGGCGGTCGGGGTGCTCGGCCACCCACTTCGCGAGTTTCGCGTCGCTGAGGCCCTGCGGGACCTGGGACTCGGCGGACGGCGGAAGCATCAGGCGCTCGACGGTGAGGGCGCAGCCCACCACCGCGTCCGGCCAGGCGATCGTGGCGAGGAACTCGTCGAGCGGCTTGTCCGTTGGCACTTCGTCCTGCTCGATCGGGGTGAGACCGGTGGTCTCGGGCTCGTCCTGAAGGCCGAGCTGGGTCGCGAGCGACGGTTCCTGGGCTCGCAGCCGAGCGGTGTCTACGAGGGCGAAAAGGCGGGCGGGCTGGTCCCAGCCGAGGCCGGAGGCGTACTCGTCGATCTCGAGTACGGCCCGGGTGAGCGGGCTCGCCGCCATGGGAGTGTTGGACATGGTCACAATCCTCTCTCGTTCCTGGGCGGAATCGGGAACCGAGTAAACGGTGAGTAAGTTGCATAGGTGTGGGCCCGCGATCACGGGGGGCCACGAACGGTCCACGAACACGCGGGCCTGACGGATCAACTGCGACATTCGAGGTGCGCACCTTGGCTTTCCAGATGCCGGACCGCGGCGGAGGCCCCACGGGGCCGCGGATCAGAGTGGGCCGCCCGTCCCGGCGCGTCCGGACCCTGCTGACGACACTGGGCGTCCTAGCCGTACTCGGCATGGCGTTCACGATGTTCGCCGGGTTCTGGACGGACTGGCTCTGGTACCGCTCGGTGAACTACTCGTCCGTGTTCACGACCATGCTCTGGACCAAGATCGGGCTGTTCTTCGTCTTCGGTCTGCTGATGGCCCTCGCGGTCGGCTTCAACATCTGGCTGGCCCACCGGCTGCGGCCGCCGCTGAGCGCGATGTCGGTGGAGCAACAGAGTCTCGACCGCTACCGTATGGGCATCGCGCCGTACAAGACATGGCTGTTGCTCGGCATCACCGCCCTGGTCGGCCTGATCGCCGGCGCCTCGGCGGCCGGACAGTGGCGCACCTGGCTGATGTGGGTCAACGGCGTGCCCTTCGGGCAGAAGGACCCGCAGTTCCACCTCGACGTGTCGTTCTTCGCCTTCGACCTGCCCTGGTACCGGTTCCTGCTCGGCTTCGGCTTCGCCGCGACGATCCTCTCCCTGATCGCCGCCGCGCTCACCCACTACCTGTACGGCGGGCTGCGCGTCACCAGCCCCGGCGCGCGGGCCACCGCCGCGGCCACCGGGCACCTTTCGGTGCTGCTGGGCGTCTTCGTCGCGCTGAAGGCGGTCGCCTACTGGCTCGACCGTTACGGCCTGGCGGTGAAGTCCAGCGACTTCAAGGCCACGGACAACTGGACGGGCCTGCGGTACGTCGACGCCAACGCCTACCTGCCGGCCAAGACGATCCTGTTCTGCATCGCCGTCATCTGCGCCCTGCTGTTCTTCGCCACGCTGTGGCGGCGCACCTGGCAGCTGCCCGTGATCGGCTTCGGCCTGATGGTGCTCTCGGCGATCCTCATCGGCGGCCTGTACCCGGCGATCGTCCAGAAGTTCCAGGTCCAGCCCAACGAGCAGGCCAAGGAAGCGCCGTACGTCGCGAAGAACCTCAAGGCGACACGCGAGGCGTACGGCATCGACGGCACGCAGGTCACCGAGTACTCGGGCACGAGCACCACCAAGGACAAGACGACGCTGCGCGACGACGTCGACGCGACGGCGAGCATCCGCGTCCTGGACCCGAACATCGTCTCCCCGACGTTCCAGCAGCTCCAGCAGATGCGTAAGTACTACGCGTTCCCCACCAACCTGGACGTGGACCGCTACAACGTGAAGGGCGCCGACCAGGACACGGTGATCGGTCTGCGCGAGCTGAACCTCGCGGGCGTGGACAAGCAGAACTGGATCAACAACCACTTCCGCTACACCCACGGCTACGGGGTGGTCGCGGCGAGGGGGACCACGTCCGACTCCGAGGGCCGTCCCCTCTTCACCGAGTCCAACCTGCCGTCCGAGGGCGAGCTCGGCACCTACGAGCAGCGCGTCTACTACGGCGAGAAGACGACCACCTACTCGATCGTCGGCGGCCCCCAGAAGGAGATCGACTACTCCGACGACGCGGGGGAGAAGACCACCAGCTATCGAGGCAAGAGCGGGGTCAACCTCTCCAACCCGGTCAACCGGGCCGCGTACGCGGTGGCGTTCGGTGAGCCGCAGATCCTCTACTCCGGAGCGATCGGCGAGGGTTCACGGATTCTGTACAACCGCACGCCCAAGGAGCGCGTGGAGGCCGTCGCCCCCTGGCTCACCATCGACGGCGACGCCTACCCGGCCGTGGTCGACGGCCGCATCCAGTGGATCGTCGACGCGTACACGACGACGAACGGCTACCCGTACGCCTCGCGAACGACCCTCGGCGACACCACGGCCGACTCGCTGACCGCGACCAACGACAACCGCGCGGTGGTGGCCCAGCAGAACCAGGTCAACTACATCCGCAACTCGGTGAAGGCGACCGTCGACGCGTACACCGGCGAGGTCAAGCTCTTCCAGTGGGACACCGAGGACCCGGTCCTGAAGACCTGGATGAAGGCGTTCCCCGGCACGGTGAAGGCCAAGTCGGCGATCTCCAAGTCGCTGATGGCCCATCTGCGGTACCCGCAGGACCTGTTCAAGGTCCAGCGCGAGCTGCTCACCCGCTACCACGTGAAGGACGCCACGACGTTCCTCAGCGGCAGCGAGGTGTGGCAGGTGCCGGACGACCCGTCCAACAAGTCGGGCGACGCGGTGCCGCCGTACTACCTGAGCATGAAGATGCCCGACCAGAAGGCACAGGCGTTCTCGCTGACGACGACGCTGACGCCCAACGGCCGGGACAACCTCAGCGCGTTCATGGCGGTCGACTCAGAAGCGGGCACCCCCGACTACGGCAAGATCAGAATCCTGAAACTGCCGACGAGCACGACCGTCGACGGGCCGAAACAGGTGCAGAGCCAGTTCAACTCTGAACAGGACATCGCCGAGTCCATCAGACTTCTGAAGGGCGGCGACTCCGACATCGAGTACGGCAACCTGCTGACGGTGCCGCTCGACGGTGGACTGCTCTATGTGGAACCCGTCTACGTGCGCGGTGGCGGGCTCAAGTACCCGCTGCTGAAGAAGGTGTTGGTGACCTACGGCGGCAACACCGCCTTCGAGGACACCCTGGACGAGGCGCTCAACAAGGTCTTCGGCGCGGAGGGCACCACCCCGCCGCCGACGGACGAGGGGGGCGGCACCACCCCGCCGCCGACGTCGAGCAATCCGACCGTCCGGGAGGCGCTGGCCGACGCCCAGAAGGCCTTCGACGCCGGCCAGGAGGCTCTCAAGAAGCCCGACTGGGCCGCGTACGCGAAGGCGCAGAAGGACCTCGAGGACGCGCTGAAGCGGGCCGAGGAGGCGCAGTCGGCTGCCGACAAGGGCGCCAAGCCGAGCAGCAGCCCGAGTCCCACCGGTTCGGCGAGTCCGAGCGGTGGCACGAGCGGCGGTTCCGGCGCCAAGCCCAGTCCCCGTCCGAGCCCGAGCAGCGGCTGATCATGCTCGCCCCGCGTCGTGGTACGGTTGTGGAACACGACGCGGGGTGGAGCAGCTCGGTAGCTCGCTGGGCTCATAACCCAGAGGTCGCAGGTTCAAATCCTGTCCCCGCTACTGAAGACGAAGGCCCGGATCCGGAAACGGATCCGGGCCTTCGTGGTGTGCGAACGCATGTGCCGGAGAAACCGACGGCCGCGCCGCGGTGGGGAGTTGGGCGATCTGTGTTTGACTTGTCTCTCTGTGGGCATGTCGACAAAACGCTGAAGTGACCTTACGGGCCGCGGTATACCAGGTGTACCCGGGTTGCGGGTGGTGCGACGATGGACGTTATGGGGGACAAGGCAACTCTGTTCGAGACAGGGCGGTTTGTGCAGCCTTCCGACGAGGAAGCGACCCCGGACGAGAGCCGGGACGAGACGGCCGACGCCGTCGACACGGGGGAGGCCGTCGAGGAGATGCGCCTGCGGCTCGCGGCGGAAGCCGGCGACGCCGAGGCCATGAGCGTCCTCGGGGCCATGCTGTTGCGCCGCGGCGACCTGGACGGCGCCGAGCCCCACCTGCGTGCCGCCACCGCGGAGGGCGACCGCGCCGCCGCGAACAACCTGGGCGTGCTGCTCCACCAGCGCGGCTACCCCGACGAGGCCGCCGGCTGGTGGCGGGTCGCCGCGGTGGCCGGCTCCGCCGCGGCCGCCCACGCGCTGGGCCGCCACCGCCGGGAGTGCGGGGACGAGCCGGCCGCCGAGTACTGGCTGCGCCAGGCCGCCGAGCAGGGGCACACGCTGGGCGCGTACGCCCTCGCCGACCTGCTGGAGCACCGCGGGGACGCCGGGGCGCAGCAGTGGATGCGGGTCGCCGCCGAGCGCGGCCACCGGGAGGCGGCGTACCGGCTGGCCCGCGCCCTTGACCAGCACAGGAACCCGCTCCAGGACGGGTCCCCGGACGAGCGCGGACGCGACAACGGTGTCGCCGGGCGGACCGAGGCCGAGCAGTGGTACCGGCAGGCCGCCGCGCGCGGACACCGCCGCGCCGCGCTGCACCTCGGGACGATCCTCGAGGGCAGGGGTGATCTGAAGGAGGCCGGTCGCTGGTACCTCACGTCGGCCAAGGACGGCGAGGCGCGGGCCGCCTGCGCGCTCGGATTCCTGCTGCGCGACGCCGGCGACCCCGAGAACGCCGCCGTCTGGTGGCTGCGGGCGGCCCAGGACGGCGACGGCAACGCGGCGAACGCGCTGGGCGCGCTGCACGCGGAGCGCGGGCAGACCCAGACCGCCGAACGGTGGTACCGGGCCGCCATGGACGCCGGGGACGACAACGGCGCCTACAACCTCGCCCTGCTCTGCGCCGAGCAGGGCCGCACCGCGCAGGCCGAGCAGTGGTACCGGCGCGCCGCCTACGCCGGGCACCGGGAGGCGGCGAACGCTCTGGCCGTGCTGCTGCTCCAGGTCGGCGACACCGCCGGGGCCGAGCCGTGGTTCTCCAAGGCGGCGGAGGCGGGCAGCGTCGACGCCGCGTTCAACCTCGGGATCCTGTTCGCCGGGCGCGGCGAGGAGCCGGTCGCCCTGCGCTGGTACGAGCGGGCGGCGGCCGCCGGGCACACTGAGGCGGCGCTCCAGGTCGCCATCGCGCGCCTGCGCGACGGGGACGAGCAGGAGGCCGAACGGCATCTGCGGTGCGCGGCCGGCGGCGGGAACGCGGAGGCCGCGTACCGGCTGGCAGCAGTGCTCGACGCGCGCCGGCCGCCGCAGCCCGCGCACGAGCTCGGGGAGATCGTGCACGAGAAGACCGAGTGCGAGGAGTGGTACGAGCGCGCCGCGACCCAGGGGCACCGGCGCGCGCAGGTGCGGGTCGGGATGCTGGCCGCCGCGCGAGGCGACGTCGTCGAGGCCGCACGCTGGTACCGGACGGCCGCGGAGGCCGGTTCGCGCAACGGCGCCTTCAATCTGGGGCTGCTGCTCGCGCGCGAGGGCAGCGAGCCCGAGGCGGCCGTGTGGTGGACGCGTGCGGCCGACGCCGGGCACGGGCGGGCGGCGTTGCGGCTGGCCCTGGTCTACGCGCGTCGCGGCGAGCTGGCGGAGGGGAAGCGGTGGGCCGACCGGGCGGTGTCCCTCGGTCCTGCGGAGGTGGCCGAGCGGGCTGCCCGACTGCGCGACGCCCTGCGCGAGGAGCTGTCGGCGTGAGGCGTCGCCCCGGCCGTCGCCCGTGGCGGTCCGCGGGGCGCGGCACGGCCGGTCGACCCCGCTGACCTCGGCATACAGGGCGCCGTCCTATTGATTTGCCTTCCTCGTCGCCCTTCACGTAACGTGGGGTTCACCGACGCGGGGTGGAGCAGCTCGGTAGCTCGCTGGGCTCATAACCCAGAGGTCGCAGGTTCAAATCCTGTCCCCGCTACTGAAGGCCGAGGGCCGGAATC
>NZ_JBMNDR010000077.1:0-46431 GCF_052543235.1 Streptomyces sp. SAS_272
CGCGGGAGCCGCCCCCCGCCCCGACGCCCGCCCCGGCGAAGGCGCGGGAGCGTCGGTGACGTGACGTCAGGAGGTGGCGCACGCACCGCCGTTGAGAGTGAACGCGGTCGGCGCGGAGTTGGCCGCGCCCTTGCTGCCGATGAAACCGACGGTGACCGAGCCGCCGGCGGGGACCGTGGAGGTGTAGGCGGCGGGCGTGACGCTCACCGTGCCGCCGCTCTGGGCCGCGGTGCCGCCCCACATGTTGGCGACGGTCTGGCCGTCGGCGAAGGCGAAGACCAGTTTCCAGCCGCTGATCGGCGTGGCGCCGGTGTTGCGCAGGGTGATGTCCCCCTGGAAGCCGCCCGGCCACTCCCCCACCACACGGTAGGCGACGGAACAGGCCACGGCGGGCGCGCTGCCCGTGGTGACGTTCACCGTCGCCGAGCGGGCGGAGCGGTTCCCGGCGGCGTCGCGGGCGTACACGGCGAAGGTGTACGCGGTGTTCGCCGTGAGCCCGGTGAGGGTGGCGGTGGCGCCGGTGGACGCCCCGACCTTGGTCTCGGCGGTGCCGCTGACCCGCACCACGTCGTAACCGGCGACGCCGACGTCGTCGGTCGCGGCGGGCCAGGAGAGGGTCGCGGAGGTCGCCGTCACCGCCGAGGCCGTCGGGGCGCCCGGGGTGGTCGGCGCCTGGGTGTCTCCCGGCGTGCCGCCGCCGAAGACGGTGGCCTCCTTCGCGGTCTGCGCGATGCCGTTGACGCCGTTGAAGATGCGCTTGCCCCACGAACTGAGCTGCGCGGGATCGAAGTTGAGCGTCAGGTCGAGGATGGGGTCGGTGTTGCCGCTCCACGACCAGGCCAGGTACCCGAGCTTGAGCTGCTCGGCGGCCGCCATCATGGTGTCCTCGTCGGGGTCTCCGTACTGGTCGGCGGGGCCGCCGAACTCCCCGATCAGAAGAGGCAGTTTGGCGTTGACGAAGGTGTTCAGGTAGTCGGTGACCTCCGCCGCCGTGTCGAAGACGCTGTACATGTGGATCGAGAAGATCAGGTTGCCGGTGGGGTCGGCGGAGTACACGGACCGGGCGTTGGCCTTCATGACGCCCTGCCAGTCCTGGCCCCAGTTCGGCGCGTCCACCATGATCGTGTGCTGGAGTCCGGCGGCGCGCAGCTTCTTGACCGCGGCGATCGTGGGCGCCGTCCAGCCCGCCGGGTCGGTGTTGCCCCACGGTTCGTTGCCGATGTTGACGATGATGTAGTCCTCCTGGCCGGCCAGGACGTCCTTCAGGCCGATCCAGTAGTCCGCCGCCTGGTCCAGCGTCCCGGCCGCCGCGTCCTCGCCGTAACCGGTGGTGTCGTGCACCTCCAGCACGCAGATGAGCCGGTCGGCCTTGCATTGGGCGATCACGCCCGCGACGTCGGCGGGACTGTTGGCGCTCCACCGGTGGCCGTCGGCGAGGACGACGCGCACGGCGTTGGCGCCCATCGCCTTGATGTCGGCGAGCGACTGCTGCGTCCTGCCCGGGTACCAGGTGTGGGCGTGGTTGACGCCGCGCATGACGAAGTCGTTCCCGTTGCCCTCGACGAGACGGCCGTCTCTGATGTGCAGGCCGGTCGCGAGAGCCGCGGCCGACTGCGGCTGCGCCTGCGCGGCCGCCGGGCACAGGGCGCCCAGCAGGACCATGCCGAGGAGGGCCGCGAGCCTGGTCAGCAACCCGGCTAAGGACATGGTGCGTGGGGTGGGGACAGTGCTCACTGCGACTCCTGAGGTGGGGCCGGAGAACTCGGCCGGCGGGAGGGGTGGGGAGGAACTCGGAGCAGGTCGGGAGGACGTGGGGGGCCACCGAAGCATGGGAGCGCTCCCATGAAGCCACTATGCCAAGTACACGTCAAGACGTCGCGCACAGACCCGCATGACCCGCACCGCGTCACGCCCCTCCGTCGTCATGCGCCTGCACCCTGCTCGCGGCCGTCGCTCGGGGTCGCCCCCACGCGCCTCCTCGCCCGCTCGGGCCTTCCTCGCCTGCTCGGCGCCCGTCCTTGCCCGCTCGGGGCCTGCCTTGCCCGCTCGGCGCCCGTCCTTGCCCGCTCGGGGCCTGCCTTGCCCGCTCGGCGCCCGCACCTGCCCCCTCGCCCTTGGTCCCGCGAGGCCCGTCGTCGCCCCCGCGGCGCCCGTCCTTGGCCCCGCGGGGTATCGGGGCCGGGTTCAGGCCTTCGGGGCCTTCGGGGCCTTCGGAGTCTTCGGGCGGCGACCGCTGCGGCGCGGCGCCGGCCGGGCGCCGTCGAGGAGGTCGGCGCGGCGCTCCTCGCCCTCCTCCTCGACCTGCCGCACCACGCGGCGCAGCCCGTCCGCGACGGTCCGGCACTCCTCGTCGCTGAGCCGGCCCGCCACGAACGCCTCCTCCTCGTTGAAGGCCGGGAACAGCCGCCGCATCAGCGCCTCCCCCTCGTCGGTGAGGCTGAGCAGCACCAGCCTGCCGTCGGTGGGATGCCCGGCCCGCCGGACCAGACCGCGCCCCTCCAGCGTGCGCGCCACCCCGGTCAGCGTCCCCTTGGAGATCCCGGCCTCCTCGGCGACGTGCCGGGTCTCCGACTCGCCCCACACCCACACCACCCACAGCACGACGAACGCCGTCCAGGTGAGGTCCGAACCGCGCAGCACGGAGTTCTCCAGGTGCTGCCGTACCGCCGAGGCGGCGCGGTAGATGTTGGCGACGACGGCCATCTGCTCGCGTCGCAGCGGGATGCCGCCGAGTTTGGCCTCGGCGAGCTTCTCGGCTTCTGCGATGGATCGCTGGCCGGGCATCGGCACACTCCTTCGGCCACGTGGTGCGTGGGTCGGTGGATCGACGTGTTGTTCGGGCTCAAATTGTACGAAAGGACAGGCCGGCCCGGAGCGGGGGCGGCGAAAGGGGCGAACAGGGCGAACGGCAGCGCGCGGGCTCAGCGGGTGAACGCCTCGACGCGGCGCATCACCTCCCGGCAGAAGGCGCCGACCCCGGCCGGGTCGTCGGTGAACTGGTTCGGTTTGACGCAGAACGTGGTGAAGCCCTGCTCAAGTTGTTCCGGTATCCCGGCGAGCGCGGCGCCGAGGTCGGCGGTGGAGCGGTCGTCGGGGAAGACTCCCTGCGCGCCGCCGATCATCTCCAGGTCGGCGAGGTCCCGGCCTGCGGCGGTCATGGCCTCTTCGAGCGTCCGCAGGTCCTGCGGCGTCGGCCGTCCGAGGGGGTGGAAGCCGTGGCCGTGCCGCACGAGCCGGCGCAGCACCGGCCCGGCCAGGCGCTGTCCGCCGAACCAGAGCCGGGGCCCTTCGGGACGGAACGCCTTGGGCTCGAAGTAGACGTCCCGGAACGGGTAGTGGGCGCTCTCGTGCGAGATCGGCGACGGTCCCCACGCCTTGGCCCAGACGTCGAGATGCTCGTCCAGCAGCCGGCCGCGGCGGTCGAAGGGCACTCCCAGCGCGTCGTACTCGTCCCGGCTCCAGCTCACCGTCGGCTGCACCAGCAGCCGCCCCCCGCTGATCAGGTCGAGGGTGCCGAGCTCCCTGGCCATCAGCAGCGGATGGCGCAGGGGTGCGAGGACCGCGGCGGCGGCCAGCCGCAGCCGCTCGGTGACCGAGGCGATGGCGGCGAGCAGGAGCAGGGAGTGGGGCCAGGGGGTGTACGGGTCCTGGTTGCCCGGCAGGGCGTAGTCGCGGGGGTTGCCCATGACGCCGTCGGCGGCCGCGTCCGGGCCGAGCACGATGTGCTCGCTGACCATGACGGAGTCGAAGCCGGCGTCCTCGGCCTCGCGTGCCCAGCGGATCGCGGTGGGCAGGTCGGCCCGGCCGCCGGTGAGCGTCCAGTTCTCGCTGAGGACGAGCAGCATGCGGGGTGCGGTGGTCATCTGGTCTCCTTGCCTGGTCCTTGCTCCGCTCAGCGTTCGTGGACGATGCGGCCGTCGAACACCGTCAGGTCGACCTCGGCGTCGGTGACGGTGTGCGGGTCCCGGTCCAGCAACGGGCGGTCCAGGACGCACAGGTCGGCGACCTTTCCGACCTCGATCGAGCCCTTCCACTCCTCGGCGAAGTCCTGCCGGGCGGGGTGGGCGGTGTAGGCGCGCAGGGCATCGGCGAGCGGCACGCACTGCTCGGGTCCGCTCGGGCGGCCGCTGGCCTTGGACTCCCGCAGCAGCATCGCGCTCACCCCCTGCCGCCAGTCGGGCTCGGTGATCGGGGCGTCGGAGGCGGCGCACACCCGCACTCCGGCTTCGACGGCGGACCGCACGGGCCACTGGTAGGCGGAGCGCTCGGGGCCGACGACCTCGTCCATCAGGTCGGAGATGGTCCACTTGATGGCCGGGTTCATGTTGACGCCGTAGCCGTGGGCGGCCAGCCTGGCGAGGCTGCGCGCGCCGACGAAGTCGCCGTGGATGACGTAGTGCCGGGCGTCGGGCCGCGGTACGGCGGCGTTCGCGGCGACGAACGCGTCGACCACCTCGTCGATGGCCCGGTCCCCGGTGACGTGCACGCCGAGCTGGAAGCCGGCCTCGTGGGCGACGCGGATCATCTCGCGCAGTTCGCCGCTGCGCAGCGCGGGCGTGTCACCGTGCACGCAGAGCGCGCCGTGGCCGCCGCCGGAGTACGGCTCGTTCATCCAGGCGGTGCGGTTGGGGGGCACGCCGTCGGCGAAGATCTTGACGCCGATGGCGTTCAGCAGGCGCGGGTCCGCGGACTCGGGGCGGCGCAGTTCGGCCAGTCCCTTGCGGACGTCGTCGGCCGAGCCGCCCATCGGCGCGGGCAGCAGCAGAACGCTGACCCGCGCCTCGAGTTCGCCGCTCGACGCGAGATCGGCGTAGGCGGTCCAGTTGTCGGTGCTCAGCCCACCGAAGAAGGAGCCGGCTCCGCCGGGGCCGAGGCCGGGTTCGGTGTAGCTGGTGATGCCGCGGGAGTGGAGTTCGCGCACCACGCCCTGGATCGCCCGGCGGCGCTGTTCGACGGTGGGCGTGGGCAGCCCGACGTTGACGAGTTCCTGGGCGGCTTCGCGCAGGATGCCGGCGGGACGGCCGTCGGGGTCGGCGTCGATGACGCCGCCGGGCGGCGGCACGCTGTCCGCGTCGACGCCGCAGCGGTGCAACGCGGCGCTGTTGACCCAGACGAGGTGCGAGGAGAAGTGGGTCAGGCAGACCGGGTTGTCCGGTGCGACGGCGTCCAGGTCGCGGCGGTGCGGGAAGCGCCGGGGGTCGGCGAGGCACTCCGCCAGGTAGCCGGCGTCCCAGCCCAGTCCGACGATCCACTCGCCGGGCCGCGCGGCGCGGGCCGCCCGGCCGACCGCGTCGGCGATGTCGGCGATCGACCCGACCGCCGGGTGGCCGACGTCGAGGGCGAACGGCGGCTTGGTCATGCCGTAGGCGGCTCCGTGGAGATGGGAGTCGTTGATGCCGGGCAGCACGGTCCGGCCGCCGAGTTCGACGAGGCGGGTGCCGGGTCCGGCCAGGGCGCGCATCTCCGCGTCGCTGCCGACGGCGACGATGTCCCGGCCGCGCACGGCCAGGCCCTCCGCGACGGTGAAGTCGCCGTCGACGGTCAGGACCTGGCCGCCGGTCAGGACGAGGGAGGGGGCGCTGTCTTTCACGTGAGTCCTCTCGGAGCAGGGGTGGAGCGGGTGTGCCGGGGGAGGCGGCGCGCGGGCGGATCGGGAGTCGCGGGAGGGTCGGCGGTGCCGCGGGCGCGGCTCACCGGGTCAGCCGGGGCCCGAAGAAGGCGAGCGCCGCGCCGGCGACGAGTGCCACGCCCTGTGCCATCTGCTGCCAGAACGTCGGCACGCTCAGCAGTGTCAGCCCGTTCTGCAGACTTCCGAGGAACAGCACGCCGAGCAGGACGCCGAGAACGGAGCCGGACCCGCCGGTCAGCGCGACCCCGCCGAGGAGCACCGCGGTGAGCACCGTCAGTTCGAACCCGGCCCCAGAGGTGCCGGCGACGACGCTGTCCAGCACCGAGGCCTTGATCGCGCCGGCGAGCGCGGCCGCGACGCCCGTCACGACGAACAGCGCGAACGGGGTGCGGCGGACGCCGATGCCGGAGAGGTAGGCGGCCTCTCGGTTGACGCCGATCGCGAAGACATGCCGACCGGCCGGGGTGAGCGCCAGGAACAGCGCGCCCGCCACGAGGACGAGGGCGGCGATCACGACCGGTGCGTCGATCCCGGCGATACGGGCCCCGCCGAGCCACGCGAACCCGGAGCCGAAACCGCTCAGCGGCAGCGGGAAGAGCTGCTGGGCGAAGCCGCGCACCGCCGTCAGCATGCCGAGGGTCACGATGAACGCGGACAGTCCCAGGTAGCAGCAGAGCACGCCGTTGACGGCGCCGACCACCGCGCCCGCCGCCAGCGCGCCGAGCACGGCGACGGCCGGCGACTGGTGCTGCTCCCCGGCGAGCCAACCGGCCACCAGGCCGCCGAGGGCGAGCGTGGAGCCGACGGAGAGGTCCAGGTAGCCGCTGATGACCAGCAGGGCCAGCGGCACGGCCACGATGGCGACCGCGGCGGCGTCGGTGGCGATCCCCCGCAGGTTGCCGGTGTCCAGGAAGCTGCCGGTCGTCGACTGGAAGACGACCACCATGACCGCGAGGACGGGCAGCAGCGGCTGCCGCCGTACGGCTTGGAGCGCGGTGAGCGCCGGCGGGCGCGGGGCGGGCAGCAGACGGTCGGCCGAGGGGGCGCTGGTCGCGGTGGTCATGCCGCTCCGTTCGAAGTCGCGGTGGGTGTCGAAGTCGTGGTGGGTGTCGAAGTCGTGGTGGGTGTCGAAGTCGCGGTCGGTGACGGCATCGGGATCGGCGTCGGTGACGGGGGCTGCTCGGGGGCCGGGGGCGCTGCTCGGGCGGCTTCGTGGACGGCCGAGAGGAGGGCGGTTTCGGTGAGTTCGGCGCCGGAGAGCTCGCCGGTCACCCGGCCGCCGGAGACGATCAGACAGCGGTGGGCGAGCGCGACGACCTCCTCGGGGTCGCTGGAGGCGCACAGCACGGCCGTGCCGCGGCGTGCGGCCAGCGAAGACACCACCTGGTAGATCTCCTGCCGGGCGCCGACGTCGACGCCCTGCGTCGGGTCGTCCAGGAGCAGGACGTCGACGTCGTGCGCCTCGTTGATCCACCGGCCGAGGACGAGCTTTTGCTGGTTGCCGCCGGAGAAGGCGGCCGCCGGCAGCCGGGGGTCGGCCGGGCGCAGCCCCACGGCGCCGGACAGCCCGGCGAACACGCGCCGTTCCGCGCGGAGCGCCCGCACCCCGCGCCGGGCCAGGCCGCGCACCGACGGGAGCAGGGCGTTGTCCTGTGCGCTCAGCGCAGGGAACAAGCCCTGCCTGCGCCGGTCTCCGGGGACCAGGGCGATTCCCGCGGCGAGCGCGTCCGCGGGCCGGGCGACCGCGACGGTGCGCTCCCCGACGCGGACGGTTCCTCCCGCGGCGGGGCGTCTTGCGAAAAGGGTCTCGAGGATGCGGGTGCGTCCTGCGCCGATGAGGCCGTACAGCACCACGATCTCGCCCTCGGCGACGTCCAGGTCCACGGGGCCGAAGCCCGGTCCTCGCAGGTCCTTCACCGTGAGACGGGCCGGGCGGGGGCGGCCCGGGAGCGGGAGCGGGAGCGGAAGGGGAAGCGGGGTGGCGTCGGACGCGTGCGCGGTCGTCCCGGGCCGGTCGCCCTGTTCGCAGGGCCCTTCGGGCCGCTGTCCCGGGCCGTGCTCGGCGCGGGCCCCTCCGGCGATGGCCTCGACCAGCTCCTGCCGGGTCCGTCCCGCCACCGTGGAGCGATGGGTGACGCGGCCGTCCCGCAGCACCGTCACCGCGTCCGCGAGGCGTTCCACCTCGGCGAGCAGATGCGTGACGTAGACGATGGCCAGGCCCTGGGCGCGCAGGTGCTCCACCCGTGCGGCGAGGGCGTCGGTCTCGGCCCCGGACAGGGCGGCGGTGGGCTCGTCGAGGACCAGCACCGAGGCGCTGCGGCTCAGCGCCTTGGCGATCTCGACCAGCTGCCGCTGTCCCATGGGCAGTTCACCGAGCCGGTCGCGAGGCGAGCAGGTGGCGGCGACCCGTTCCAGCAGGCCCGCGGCCACCTCCTCCTGGGCGCGCCGATGGACGGTCCCGTAACGGGTCCACTCCTGGCCCAGGAAGATGTTCTCGGCGACCGTGAGGGAGTCGACGACGCTGAGCGTCTGGAAGATGATCGCCACCCCGGCGGCGATGGACTCGCGCGGGTTCAGCCGCGTGTGGACGGTCCCGTCGATCTCCATCGTGCCGGTGTCCGGCGGGTAGGCGCCGCCGAGGCACTTGATCAGGGTCGACTTGCCGGCGCCGTTGTGCCCGAGGAGCGCGTGCACCTGCCCCGCCGGGACGGTGAGGTCCACGCCGTCCAGGGCGCGGACGCCGCCGAACGACTTGCCCAGGCCGCGAATGCGGAGCGTGGGTTCGGTCATGGCGGCCGCGCCTAGGCGTTCTGGGCGAGCAGGGCGTCGATCCGCGCGGTGTCGCCCGGCCCGACGAGGGTGATCGGCACCTGGACGCTCGGGTTCGCCTTCCCCGCGGCGACGGCGAGGGGCACGTCGACGACGGCGTCGGCGATGTCCTGCGGCGCGAGGGCTGCCGACGCGCGGTAGAACGTGCCCTGTCTGATCGCCAGCAGGGAGGGGGCGGCGCCGTCCTGGCCGCCGACGAAGGTCCTGGCGTCGGTCGTGGCACGGCCCGTCTGCTGCAGCGCCTTGTACGCGCCGTACGCGGCGGCGTCCGTGACCCCGAGGACGAGGTTGAGGTCGGGGTGCTTGGCGAGCACCGCCCGCGCCTTCGACAGACCGGTGTCGGGGTCGATGGCCTGCTCCCGGGCGACGACGTCGACGCCCGGCGCGGCCTTGGTGAAGGCGTCGATCATGCCCTTGGTGCGCTCGCGGCCCAGCTGGATCGTGTCGTCGGTGAGGAAGGCGATCTTTCCCTTGCCGCCGAGCTGCTCCTGGGCCCACTTGGCGGCGGCCTCGCCGAGGAGGGTGCCGCCCTTGAGGAAGTTGAACTGGATGTCGGCGCTCTGGTGTTCCAGAGACCCTCCGTAGGTGACCCAGATCAGGCCGGCGTCCGTCGCGGCCTTCGCGATCGACTCGGTGGCCTCGAAGACCATCGGGAACGACACGATGGCGGGGATCTTCTGGGCGACCCAGGTGCGCAGGTTGCCGGCCTGGGCGTCGGCGCTCGCGGCGTCGTTGGTGGTCACCAGGGAGACGCCGCGCTTCTTCCCCGCGGCGGAGGAGAGCTTCACCAGCGCCGAGTAGAGCGGGATCTGCGTGAACGGGTAGTCCAGACCGATCTTCGTGAGGGTCCTCGCTCC
Source organism: Streptomyces sp. SAS_272 (assembly GCF_052543235.1). Lineage (NCBI taxonomy): Bacteria > Bacillati > Actinomycetota > Actinomycetes > Kitasatosporales > Streptomycetaceae > Streptomyces > Streptomyces sp. SAS_272. Next base: position 9,316 of record NZ_JBMNDR010000077.1, read on the forward strand.
GGCGCCCGACGCCCCCGCGGCCTGTGCGGAGCTCGCGCCCCCGCCCGGCGCCGAGCAGCCCGCGGCGCCCAGCAGGGCGGCGGCGACGGTCCCGCCGGACAGACCGAGGAACTTCCGGCGCGAGGAGGGGGGCGGGGACGGGAATCTGTTCATGGCGGCGCTCTCCGAGGGTCGCGGCCCGGCCTCGCTGGCATCGGGCGTCGGGCTGTGCCGAACAGGAAAGTCGCGGGCGCACCGTACCGCCATCCGTACAAATACCGACCGGCCCCGACGGCGGGCGATCGTAGGCGCACTTCGGTCACGAAACGGCGAACGGCTTGTCGGACCGCCCGAGGAGTCATACCGTTAGGGACCAAACGACACCCCTGGTCGTGGGTTCCCGGAGGCCCGCCATGATCAGCCACCAGCAGCTCGCGGCGGCCGCCCGCATCGGCATGCTCACCCGCGAACGGGACACCGCCGCGGCCTGCGCCCAGGCCCTGGACGAACTCCGCCGAGCCCTGCCCCTCGACGCGGCGACCCTGCTGGCGATCGACCCGCGCACCGGAACGCACGTGCAGCTCGCGGGCATCGGATACCCGGCCGGGACGTCCGAGTCGCTGGCCGCCGAGTTCGCCTCGACCCCCTGGTACGCCAATGTCGTCCGGCAGGAGCTCCCCCCGTCCATCACCGAGGACGTGGAGGACACGTCGTCCGGCGGACAGCGCTTCCGCAACGGATGGTTCTACGCCGAGCGGGTCCGCCCGGCCGGCTTCCGGGACGCGCTGACCGGGGCCCTGCGCCATCACGGGCGCCTGGTCGGCCTGATCAACCTGTCCGTCGAGGGTCCCGGCGCGTACGACACGGACGCACGGCGGCTGCTCTCCACAGTGCTGCCCGCCCTGGGCGCCCTCGCCGACCCGGTCGCGCACACCGGCGACGTCCACGATCTGCCGCCCGGAGCGGGCGCGAGCCTGGTCACGGCGGCGGGCGTCATCGCCCTCCCCGGCCGTGAGCCCGCCGAGGTCCTGGCGGACGACGCGTTCGCCCGTCTGGTCGGAGCGTTCACGGCCATCGGCGGCCTGCGCCTGCGGGCGCTGTGGCCGGTGGGCCGCGCATGGCGGCGCGTGGTGCTGAGCCGGTCCACTGCGGGATCGCCGCTCGCCAGGGACGCCGTCCTGGTGACGGAGACGCCCACCGAACTGCCGTACGGTCTGAGTCCGCGCGAGCTGGAGGTCCTCACCCGGGCCGCCCGCGGCCGGACCAATCAGGCCATCGCCCAGGCGCTTTTCCTGTCCCCGCGGACCGTGCACAGCCATATGGAGCACCTGCTCCGCAAGACCGGCAGCGCCTCACGCGCCGAGGCCACGGCGCTCGCCCTGCGCGACGGCCTGCTGCGGCCCACCGCCGAGGACCTGGAGCACTTCGTCGAACGCATGCCGGCCCGCTGACGCTCCGCCCCCGGGCCACGGCGACGCCATGAACGGCGCGGGGACGCTCCTGACGGCGGAAGTGTTGACCAGGACAGGTGCAGAACCTATGTTTTGGCCGAGTTCACGAACACCGTTCGACATATCGACAACGGCGAAGGGGCGGCCTCCCCGCACCACTCGCACCCGCACCCGGCACGCGCACCCGCACCCGCACCCGCACCCGCACCCGCACCCGCACCAGAGGGAGTACTACGTGACACCTGAGCTCACCCGTCGAACGGTCCTCGGCATGATCGCCGGCTCGGCCGCCGCCGCCGTCACCGGCGTCTCGGCCGGTACCGCTCACGCCGCCGTGCCCGCGTCACCCGGTGCGACCTACACGAACACCATCGCCGAGCAGCGGGCCGACCCGCACATCTACAAGCACACCGACGGCTTCTACTACTTCACCGCCACGGTGCCGGCGTACGACCGCCTCGTGCTCCGCCGTGCCACGACGATCCAGGGGCTGTCCTCGGCCGCCGAGACGACCATCTGGACCAAGCACGCCAGCGGTGCGATGGGCGCACACATCTGGGCCCCGGAGATCCACGTCATCGACGGCACGTGGTACATCTACTTCGCCGCCGGGGACGCCGAGAACATCTGGAACATCCGGCCCTACGTCCTGGAGTGCACCGCCGCGAACCCGATCACGGGGACCTGGACGGAGAAGGGGCGTATCGCCCTGCCGCTCAACACCTTCTCCCTGGACGCGACGACCTTCGCCGTCAATGGCACCCGCTACCTCGCCTGGGCGCAGAACGACCCGGCCGTCGGCCCCGGCACCAACATCTACCTGGCGCAGATGTCCAGCCCGTGGGCCATCACCGGAACCCCGGTCATGATCAGCCGGCCGACCGCCTCGTGGGAGACCGCCGGAGGGGAGACGGTCAACGAGGGCCCGGCCGTGATCCAGCGGGGCGGCAAGGTCTTCATGACCTTCTCGGCCAGCGCCACCGACGCCAACTACTGCATGGGCATGCTGACCGCGTCCGCCTCGGCCGACCTGCTCAATGCCTCGTCCTGGGCCAAGTCCACGGGCCCGGTCTTCGCCGGCAACGCCGCCACCGGCCAGTACGGCCCCGGGCACAACCAGTTCACGGTCTCCGAGGACGGCAAGTCCGACATCCTCGTCTACCACGACCGCGGCTACAAGGACATCAGCGGTTCCCCGCTCAACGACCCCAACCGCCGCACCCGCGTCCAGAAGATCTACTGGAGGGCCGACGGCACGCCCGACTTCGGCATCCCGGTCGCCGACGGTCTCACCCCGGTCCGGCTCTCCTCGTACAACTTCCCGGACCGGTTCATCCGGCACTGGGACTATCGCGCCAAGATCGAGGCGAACGTCTCGCCGCTGGCCGACTCGCAGTTCCGGGTCGTCACCGGTCTCGCCGGCACGGGAACCGCCTCCCTGGAGTCGGCGAACTTCCCCGGCTACTTCCTGCGCCACAAGAACGACGAGGTATGGGTGGAGAAGAACGACGGGACGACGCTGTTCGCCGGCGACGCCTCCTTCACCGCCCGGGCCGGCCTCGCGGACTCCGCCGGGGTCTCCTACGAGTCGTACAACCTTCCGGGCCGCTACATCCGCCACTACAACTACCTGCTGTACGTCCAGACCCCCAGCACGGCGACCGACCGGGCCGACGCCACGTTCTACACCCAGTAGGCCACCACCGCGGCCTGTCACCGCACTTCCCGACCAGGATCCCTCCACGCGCACACCGGCCCCGTGGCCTGTGAACTCAGGTGGAGCCCTTCTCGTTCGGTGACGGCCGTGTGTGGATGTCGTAACCCCCCGGTCGGCGATGGACGTCTATCAACCCTTCGGTACTGATTCGGACGGCCGCCGCCCGGGGGCACCGGCTTGCAGCGCCGTCGGCCGTGCAGTAACCACGTGAATCATGAACCTGTTCACCCGCAGCGCGTCCCTTCGGCGTTCGGCGCCCTCCGCCGCTCCCCGACGGCCCGCCGGCCCGGCCGCGTTCACCCCCGCCGACGCCGACGGCCGGCCCGACCCCGCGCTGGCCGCGCTGACCGGCGAGTGGATGATCGATCCCGCGCACAGCCGTGTCGGCTTCTCCGTCCGGCACGCCTTGGTGACCACGGTGCGCGGAGCCTTCACCCGGTACGAGAGCCGCCTCTACTTCGACGGCCTGGACCCGGCCCGCTCGCGCGCGGAGATCGTGCTGGCCACCGCGAGCGTCGACACCGGCGTGGAACAGCGTGACGCCCATCTGGCAGGCCGTGACTTCCTGGACGCGGCCGCCTATCCGCGGATGCGCTTCGCCAGCACAGCCGTAGAGCTCGCGGGCTCCGACGTCTACCGCATGACCGGCGACCTCACCATCAGGAACGTGACACGGCCCGTGGTCCTCGAGCTCACGTACCTCGGCCACGTCGTCGACCCGTTCGGTTACGAGCGGGCGGGCTTCGACGGCACCACCACCATCGACCGTTCCGACTGGGGCCTGACGTACAACGCGCGCCTGGCGGAGGGCGGCGCGATGGTGAGCGAGAAGGTACGTCTGCAGTTCGACATCGCCGCGATCCGCACCCCCGACGCGGGCTGATCCCGGACGGGCTCCTCAGCGGAGCCCCGCATCCCCCGGGCTCACGAGCCCGCCCGAGCCGTCGGCGCCGCCCCCGCCCAGGGGTCGTTCGAAAGCCCCGCCTGGCCGGCGGGCGGACGACGCCGCTTCCGAACACGCCCCCGGGCGGGCTCGGCTCACCTCTCCGGTGCGCCGGTCGTCGCGCGGGGGCATCCGCCGTGCTGCGCCTCGGGCAGATACCGGCCCGCCCACTCCTGCAGCTCGGCCAGGGCCGGCCCGAGTGCCACACCGGCCTCGGTCAGCCGGTAGGCGACGCGCAGCGGCGGCCCGGCATCCACCTCGCGCACCACCAGACCGGCGGCGCCCAGCTCGCTCAGCCGGTCCGACAGCATGCGCTCGCTGATGCCCGGGATGGCACGGCACAGGTCGGAGAAGTGCACCGGGCGCTCCATCAGCACGGCCACGATCAGGCCGGTCCAGCGCTTGCCGAGCAACACGAAGACGCGCGTGAGCCCGCTGTCCACCGGCTTGCAGGACTCCATGTCCGCCTCCTCCATGCCGGAAGTGTACGACAACCGCCCTAGTAGCTGAGAAAAAGTAAGGGGCTGTGCTATCAATAGGTACACACGGAACGGCAGCTCCTTACCGACGCCCAGTCATGCCGTCCCTTCGCATCGGAGACTTCTCATGGCCACGCTGCTGCACCTCGACTCCTCGCTCTTCCCCGAGTCCGCCTCCACCTCGCGTTCGGTCACGGCGGCCTTCCGCCGGGCATGGGAGGAACAGCACCCGGACGGCACGGTGATCCACCGGGATCTGGCGACCGACCCCGTGCCGCACCTGGACGCCCTCACCGCGTCCGCCGGGTTCGCCGCCCCGGCCGACCACACCGCCGAGCAGGCCGCGGCCTTCGCCCCGCGGCTCGAGCTGATCGAGCAGCTGGAGAACGCGGACGCCGTGCTGATCGGCGCGCCGATGCTCAACTTCACGGTCCCCTCGACGCTGAAGACCTGGCTCGACCAGGTGATCCTCATGGGCCGCACCGCGCCGGCCGAGGCGTCGTCGGTCCGCGGCACCCCGGTCTACGTGGTGGCCAGCCGGGGCGGCTCCTACGCCCCGGGCACTCCCCGCGAGGGCTACGAGTACGTGCAGAACTACCTGCAGGCCGTCCTGGGCGACATGCTCGGCATGACGGTCGAGTTCATCGTCCCCGAGCTCACCTCAGCCCACTCCAACCCGGCCATGGCCGAGCTGATCCCGCTGGCCGAGGCCTCGAAGGCCAGGGCTCACGAGGAGGCCGTCACCAAGGGCAAGGCCGCCGCCGCGAAGGCCGCCGCCTAATAAGGCGTGTTTCGAAAGTAGCGTCGTCTGCCCGAAGGGCAGGCCCGGCGGCGTCCGGTGCGCGCGATCGCAAGGCGGAGGGTCGCACCGATCCGGTTGCATCGGGGTGATCCCGACAACGCGGCTGGGGGTCCCCCCTCTGGGGGAGTGCGTGCCAGGCGTCGCCGGGCAGACGGGACTTTCGAAACACGCCGTGGCCAGGGCACGCCTGCGGACCTCCCGGGGAGACCTGCGGCGGCGTGTCACGACCGGTCCGCCGGACGGCCTGCGCTCCCCCAGTCCAGGCGGTCGGACAGCCCGGCGGCGGCGAAGGCGCGCTCCAGTTCCTCGCGGCCCTCGGTGAAATGCGCCCAGCTGTCGTAGTGGACCGGGACCACGCGGCGGGCGCCGAGGATCCGTGCGGCCTCCGCGGCCTGGGCGCTGTCCAGGACGAGGGTCGCCCCGTCGTAGAGGCCGGCGATGCGGGGCGCGCCGGCGAAGAGGACGGCGGTGTCCACCGGCCCGAACCGCGCGGCCGTCTCCCGGACCGCGTCCAGGGAGGCGTTGTCGCCGCTGACGTACACGGTGGGCAGTCCGTCGCCGGTCAGCACGAAGCCGACGACCTGTCCGGAGATCGGCTCGATCTCCTCGCGCGGGCCGGGGCCGTGCACGGCGGGGACACCGGTCACGGTGATCCTGCCGCCGCCGGGCCGGTCCAGTTCGACGGACTCCCAGTCGGCCAGCCCCCTGGCACGGTCGCCGAGGCGCTCGCCGCCGGCCGGGGTGGTGAGGGTGAGCGGCACATCGGCGAGGAGGGCGCGGCCCGAGCGGTCGAGGTTGTCGGGGTGCTCGTCGTGCGAGAGCAGGACCACGTCGACGGGGCCGAGGTCGGCGGGGCCGCCGGCGGCGGGCGCGGTCTTGGTGAGCGACGGCCCGCCCGGCGCCGGGTAGTCGCCGGGGTCGTCGAAGGTGGGGTCGGTGAGGAGGCGCAGGCCGCCGTACTCGAAGAGGGCGGTCGGGCCGCCGAAGACGCGGACGGGGAACGGCTCGACGGTTTCGACAGAAGACGTCACGAAGAACACCTCACGGATGAGAAGAATGTATCCGTGAGGAACCGTAGCCGCTCCTCACGGATACAGGCAAGCCGTACCATGAGAGTCATGGATGCGTCCGCGATCACCGAACCCGCCGCACCGCCTGCGCCGGGCGAGGAGCAGCACCCGGCCCTGGCCTTGGTCAACAGCACCGTCGCGCTGACCGGTGGCCGGTTCGCCGACTACCTCGGCACGCCCTCCGGGGCCGACCGGTGGCTCGCGGAACACGACCTCGCACCGGCGGACGCCGGACTGCAGGAGATCTGCGCCGGGCGACTGCGCTCCATGCGGGAACAGATCCGCACCCTGTTCGCCTCGCGCGTCGCCGCGCTCCCGGCCCCGCCCGCCGCCCTGTCCGCCGTCAACGACGCCCTGAGCGGGGCGCCGGCCGCCCCGCTCCTGCGGTGGGACGAGCAGAGCGGCTTCCACCGCGCGACCCCGCACCCCACCGACCGGATCCTCGACCACGCCCTCGCGGTCCTCGCCGCCGACGCCGCAGATCTGCTCACCGGCGCCGACGCCGAGCGCCTCACCGCCTGCGGCTCCACTCCCTGCACCCGCTACCTGCTGCGTCACGGCCGCCGCCACTGGTGCTCGACCCGATGCGGCGACCGCGCCCGCGCGGCCCGGGCCTACGCACGCCGCACCCGGCCGGAGACCACCGGCTGAGCGACCGGGTGCGCCGCCCCGTCCCCGTCGACGTCCCGGCCGCTCATCGGACGGCGTTGCTCAAGAGCGCCCGACGCGGCCTGCCCGCCGTCCGGTGTGATCCGACTGCCGCCTCTGGCGGATCGCCGCGGTCGCCGTCACGGCCACCGGCTGCGCGGACGTCGCCGCGGCTCCCCTCGCCGTCATCGTCGCCGTCGCCCCGGGGCTCTCGCCGGGCGCTGCCGACGACGCCTCCAGCCGCCGCAGCGGCATCGAGGCCGGCATCGCCCGGGCGTCGTCCCTTCTCGCCCGGCCGCCCGGCCGCACGGCCGCCCACCCGCTCGGCCTCAGCGTCGGACGAGGCGGATCCGGTAGGTCCGGGTCTGCGAGCCGTCCTCACCGGTCACGGTGACGAGTGCCGACCGTCCGCCGGGCTCGTCGCGATACGCGACGGCGACCTTCGCGTAGGGGTCGCGGGCCGTCGCCGTGACCCGGCTGCGGCCAGGGGCGCCGGTGACCACCCGGTAGGCGGTGGTCTCCGGGTCGAACGACGCGATCGGCTCGCCGGACACCTCGACGGACGCGGCTGCCGCGTCCGAGGCGACTCCCGGGGCCTTGGCGAACACCTCGATCTCGCTCGCGGTGAGGTAGCCGCCCGGGCGCGCGGTCATGACGACCCGCACAGCGGACGCCGCTTTCGCCGCCACCGGCACGTCGACCACCGGCGCGCCCTCGTCGCCGACCGCGACAGGGCCGCTCGCGTCCGCCCATGCCCCGGTGGCGGCCTCCCGGACCTGCACCTTCAGCGTCTCGGGGAACGAGGCGCTGCTCCCGTCCCGGTAGAAGTGCGTGACGATCCGGCTCAGGTCGCGTGCCCCGGGCAGAGTGAAGGTGATCGAGTCCGAGGGGTTCTTGGCGGTCCCCGGCTTCCAGTTGGACCAGGCCTTCTCGGACAGGTCCCCGTTGCGCAGGCGCTCCGCGGAGTACCCGCTCTCGGTGTACGTGGCCGCGACGGACACGCCGCCGTCCCCGGCGATGTTGGTCTGGACGGGTTCCGTGATCTGCACGCGCGCCGTGGCGTCGATCGTGCCGCCGCCCACGATTCGGGCGACGCCGCGCAGGGCGACGACTCCGGTCCCGTCGAACGACCCCTCTGGCGCCGGGTCCCACGTCACCGGAAGGTCGACCCGGCCGCCGTGCCGGCCGACGCCGACGACGGTGGCCGGGAGGTTCGGCGTGCCGCCGACGTAGGTCTTGGCGCGGCCCGCGCGGGTCGAGGCGATCGTGTCGACGGTGACGACCGCGACCGCGGGGAGCGTCCGCCCGAGCGGGTCGGTCGCCTCGCCCGTGACCCGCACCGTCCCGGGAGCGCGCCACGTCCGGTCGGACGGAAGCCTCCACACCACGGGGAGCGCGCCGCGGGCGCCGTCGCGGAACACCGGCGTCACCGTCTTCGGCAGTTCGGGTCGCAGGCCCGGGACGGTGAACGCGTCGGCGGGCTCGGTGCGCAGGACCGTCTCGTCGATCACGGACCAGCGCTGGTTCGCTGCGGAGGTCGGCGTGTAGGTGGACACCTTGGCGCCGTCCGCGGTCGACTGTCCGGCGACGTCGAGCAGCCGGCCGGTGGCGGCGTTGACGAACGTCCATGTGCCGTCGCCGGTCGTCGACATGATCCACTGTGCGGCTTCGGCGACTGCGCCCTTCTGCGGCGGCTCCAGAACGGCCTGGCCGTCGCGCACGGTGAGCAGTTCGCCGGTGCCGGTGCGGGCCACGGCGTAGCGCTCACGGTTGTCGATGCCGCGCGTCAACTTGCTTACGGACCAGAGCTGTTGCGCACTGGCGACGTCGTCGGTGCGCAGCACGACGCCGCTGCCGGCGTCCGAGGGCGCGAGCGACCTGCCGCTCTGGGCCCCCTGGAGCCGGTAGACGTGCCCGGGCTGGACGAGCGCGGCGTCTGTCGCCACGCCGCCGACCCCGTCGACGAGGAACGTCGTGACCGACTTGGCGGGGACGACGAGTGTGGCCGACCGGTCGGTCACGCGGACCGGCGCGCCGCGTACGAGGGCGCCGTCGGCGCTCGTCACCACGGGCGTGACCGAGGCCCCTCGGGCGATCCAGCCGAAGCGGGAGAGATCGAGGGTGACCGAGCGCGCGGAGGTGCCGCCGTTGACGTGCACGACGGTCGCCGCACGGCCTGAACTGCGCACCGCGGCCACGCTCGACGGATCGTCGGCCTTCACGAAGTGATCGCCCGGACGGATGTAGTGGGTGAAGTTGCGGATGGTGTGGAACTTGGAGTTGGTGCGGATCGGGCAGGTCTGCAGGGTGTCCTCGGCCGTGCAGTTGAACGGCACGTGGATGCTGCCCCAGTTCTTGCCCGCCGCGGCCTGCGGTGTCGCGTCCTCTATCGGCTGCCAGAACACCCAGGCCGAGGGCTCCAGTTCACGCATGTCCTCGACCATCCGGGTGGCCATGCCGAGCCCCGGCTCCATGCCGGTGAAGTCGGTGCCGGTGCCCCAGGTGCCCTCGACCTCGCTCATCCACAGTCTCTTGTCCGCGCCCTTGGCGATGTCGCGTGCGCTGGTGCGCATGCCCGTGCCGTAGGTGTGCACGTTGAGCTGGTCGACGGCGGCGCGGGCGGGCGCGCCGTAGGCGTTCCAGTTCTGGGTGAAGAGGGTGGGGTTGGTCTCGTCCATCGCGGAGATCCGCGCGTTCGTCTTCGCGCCCCGGAGTGCCTTGTCGAGGGCGAGGATCACTTTCTGCTGAAGCTCCGGGCCCGCGTGGGCGCCTTCCTGGCGTCCGCCCGTGGGCCGGCCGTCCGCGCCGATCTGGGTCCCCCAGTAGGGGGTGTTGGGCTCGTTGAGGGGGTCGATCGTGTCGAACCGGATGCCGTGCGCCTGCTCCAGACGCTCGGTCACCCCGGTCAGATACGTCGCGAAGTCGTCCACGCGGTCGGCGCGGATCTGGTCGGCGCTCGCGTCGAAGCCTCCGGAGACGTATCCGCTGACGGTCTGGAACCAGGGCGGCGAGTTGCTGAAGGCCTCCCACCGGCTGACCTTGTCCTTGATCTGGTCCACCCACCAGCGCTGGCCGGCGTCGGCGTCCCGGTTCCAGTGGTCGGGGTCGTTCGGGTCCCACCAGTCGACGTCCTGCCGCGTGGTCCCGTCGGGGGCCTTCCAGAAGCCCTCCATGGTGGCGCCCGGCTTCATGTAGTCCGTGCGGACGTCCGGAGCATTGCCGCCGCCGATGTTGTACCGGGCGATGGTGAGGCCGAGGCCGTCCGCACCGAAGAGCATGTCCACGAGACGTTTTCGGATGGGGTCGGGGTAACGGCCCGTGGCGTTGGCGAACCAGACGAGGCTGGTGCCCCAGCCCTCGAACTCCTGCTGCCGGTAGGAGGGGTCGATGCGTACGGTGACCGCACTCTGCGGCGCCGGATCCGCGCTCGCCGCGGGCGCGGCCACGAGACTCGCGCCGAGCGCCAGGGGAACCGCGGGCGCCAGCGCCCGGACGATGCGATGCCGAGGGGACACAGCACTCCCTTTCACAACACAGAGCCGAACAGAACCGAACAGAAGGAATCGCGCTCTGCGCATGCTTGAGGATGGCCATGAACTCGTCAAGACGGTGGACGAGTCGGGATCCGCGGGCCCGGCCCCCGGCGTCCGATACATCCGGAAAGCGCTTGCATCCCTGGGCTGCGGGCGACAAAACCCGTCGACAGCACCCCGGAACGCCCGGCAGAGTGGCGGCCCATGACGAGCAGCGAGCTGTGGACGCAAGCGACCGCCGACCGCTACGACGCCGAGGAGAGCACGATGTCCTCGGCCGCCGTGCTCGGACCCACGCTCGCCTTCCTCGCCGAGCTCGCCGGAGAGGGCCGGGCGCTGGAGTTCGCCATCGGGACCGGACGCGTCGGCGTCCCCCTCCGGGAGCGCGGCGTGCCGGTCGCGGGCATCGAACTGTCCGAGCACATGACGGCACGGCTACGGCGCAAGATCGACGAGGACGCCCTCCCGGTGACCGTCGGGGACATGGCCACCACCGTCGTCGACGGCGAGTTCACCCTGGTGTATCTCGTCTACAACACCATCACGAACCTGCTCACGCAGGACGAGCAGGTCGAGTGCTTCCGCAACGCCGCACGTCATCTGGCGCCCGGCGGCCGGTTCGTCGTCGAGCTGGGCGTACCGCCGCTGCGGTTTCTGCCGCCCGGTCAGGTCGCGGTGCCGTTCGACGTGTCCGAGCGGCATCTCGGCTTCGACACCTTCGACCTCGTCGAGCAGATCCTCGTCTCCCACCACCTCACCCGCGACGGCGACGACGGCCGCTACCGCCGCGACGCCTCCCGGCACCGGTACGCCTGGCCGGCCGAGCTCGACCTGATGGCACGGATCGCCGGGCTCGAGCCGGAACGCCGCGTCGCCGACTGGGCCGGGTCGCCGTTCACCCAGGACTCCGACAAGCACATCTCGGTGTGGCGCAAGCCGGTCTGAGGCCGGTGGCCGAGCCGTCGGCGGGAGCACGGGCCCCTCGTCCGCCGCGTCGCCTCACCCTCCGTGTCCGTCACGCGATCCGCTGGTGTGGGCGAAGCGACGCCCGGTGTTATTCAATGAGGTGTGCGGTCAGGGATCTCGGGGCCCCGTCGCACGGGTCCGAGTAACGCACCCGGCGCTGGGCCGGGGAATGCCGAGAGAGCAGCATGGACGCCACGCCGTCGCCCTCGTCCTCATCCCCGTTCGACCTGCTCAGCAGCGCCCTGGGACGCTACTCCCCGCGCGGCGGCCCGGCAGCGGCCGCCGGATCGGCCGGCGCGCAGGGCGGCCACGCCGCCCGCCCGCAGCCGCCGGACGACCCGGCGGCCGACCGTCAGGACCAGATCCTCGGCGTGGTCAGCCTGGACGGGGATCTGCGGATCACCCGCTGCAATCTCGACGCCGCCGTGTTCACGGGTCTGGACGCCTCGATCGGACGCCCCTTCGCCGACCTCCTGCCGCCAGGGGACGTGCCCACGGTCACCCGGCGGCTGCGGCAGGTCCTGGAGATAGGCGAGGCGCACGTCGCCCGCATCCAGCGTCTGCGGCGCCACGACGGGTCGGAGCTGGTGGTCTCCATGAGCATCCTCCCCGCGGCGGCGCCCCAGCACGGGCTGACCGTCTCCTTGATCGCCATGGCCAGGCGGCTGCACCTGTACGCCGCCGAGACCGCGATCGGCACCTCGCTGGACATCGGCGAGACCGCGCAGTCACTGGCGCAGTCCCTGCTGGCGTGGGGAGACGTGGCCGCCGTCGACCTCGACTTCGCGGTGTGGACGGGCGAGGGAGTCACCGAGCACGCACAGGGTCGCATCCGGCTGCGGCGTGCGGCCCTGGTGCCGGACCGGGTGTGGCCCGAGGGGTACACGACCCCCGGCGACGATCTTCCGAACGACGCGAGCCGCCTCCTGGCGCAGGCGGTGCGACGCGATGACGCACCACAGGCCATCGTCATACCGGACCGGGACGCGGTGGAGCGGCTGCTCGGCAGCCCCCGGGTGATCCGGGCCCTGGTGCCCGGCGACCGGTCGGCGAGTGTGGCGTGCATACCGCTGGTCCTGGACGGCACGCCGCCCGTCGTGCTGGGCGTGGCGGAGGTCTGGCGGCGGGCTGACTGCCCCTTCCGCGACAGCGAGCTGTTCGACCTGCAGGAACTGGTGGCCAGGACCGCCCATCACGTCGACCTGGCCCGTCAGCACCACCGCGAGCACACTCAGGTGCTGGCGCTGCAGCGCCGGCTGCTGCCCAGGGCGAGCGGCCACACCATGGAGATCGCCAGCGTCTACCAGCCCGCCACCCCCGACAGCGCGGGCGTCGGCGGCGACTGGGTGAACAGCTTTCCGCTGCCGGACGGGCGTACCGCGCTGGTGGTCGGAGACGTCGTCGGGCACGGCCTGGGGGCCGCGGCGACCATGGGCCAGCTGAGCATGGAGGCGCGCGCCCTGCTGTCGGCGGGGCTGGCGCCCGACGAGGTGCTGGAGCACCTCGACGAGACCGTGACACTGCTCGACGACGCGGATTCCGGGCTCGCGGCCGGCTACAGCGCCCTCGGCTCCACCTGCTGCATAGCCCTGTACGACCCGGTCAGCCACCACGTGACGCTCTCCAGCGCCGGCCATCTCCCCCCGGTCATGGTGCTTCCGGACGGCCGGGCGGGACCGCTCGCGGTCACCCCTCACCCCGGCCTCGGCGCCGAGTTCGCACTGCGGGAGCCGTTCGACGTGCACACGTTCGACGCGCCGCCGGGTTCCCTGCTCGCCCTCTACACCGACGGCCTGGTGGAGGACCCGGCCCTGTCGATCGACGAGGGGATCAGCAGGCTGGCCGACACGATGTCCGCGGTGCATCCGTGGGACGCCCTGCAACAGGCCGCCCGGCACCTCGTCGCCACGCTGGCGCCGGTGCGGCGGCGCGACGACGTAACGCTGCTGCTCGTGCGCACGATCGGCTACCGCAAGGAGGACACCGCGACCTGGCGGCTGCCCGCCCGTGACGACGCGCCCGTCCGGGCCCGCACGCACGTCGACAGGCTGCTGCGGCAATGGCACACCAGGGACGACATCCGGGACGACGTGACGCTCCTGGTCGGGGAGCTGGTGACGAACGCGGTGCGGTTCGCCACAGGACCCGTCACGGTACGACTGATCAGGGCCGGTCACGGCCTGCTGTGCGAGGTGGGCGACACCGGCAACGGCAGGCCGAGTCTGAGCCGTGGCGGTCTCCTCGACGACGGCGGGCGCGGACTGCACATCGTGCACAGGCTCACCACCCGGTGGGGGGTGCGCTGGACGGACACCGGCAAGGTGGTCTGGGCGGAAGTCGCGAGGTGAGAGGGCAGCCGCCTGAGGCGGGGCGGGACGGTGAGGGCGGCCAGGCCGACCGAGGCGGTGAGGCGGCCGCCGGCAGCGCGGGACGGAACGGCGACCGGGCAGGCCGGAGGCGGTGAAGTACGGCGAGCGGGCAGGCCGAGGCGGTGAAGTACGGCGAGCGGGCAGGCCGAGGCGGTGAGGCGGCGGCCCGCACCGCCGGGTTGCGAGACGGAGACGCGAAGGTACGGCGACCGGGCAGGCCGGTAGGCGCGGCGGTACGGCGACCGGGCGCCCGCGGGGTCGCGAGACGGAGGCGGGGGCAGGGCGGTGATGCCGGGCCCGAGGCAGGGCGGTGATGCCGGGCCCGAGGCAGGAGCGGCCCCACCGCTCGTACCGGTGGCAGGCGCGGGCGCGCTCTACAGCCACTCCCCTTCCAGGGCGGTGGCGGTGAGGCCCGGAGCCGCCGCGTACAGGACGGCGCGATCGCCCGACTTCTGCCCGGCGTCGTACGCCCGCCGCAGGATGTCGAAGACGGCGGCGCCTCCGCGGTTGCCGCTGGTGTAGCTGTCCCGGCTGTGATCCAGCAGACCCGACGGCCACGTGTCGGGCATCGTCTGCTCCATGTACTCCAGCACCCGGGTCCCGCCGGGGTGCGCCAGCAGCACGTCGGGGTGCCAGGCGTCGGCGGCGTCCTCGTAGCGGACGCGCAGCCACTCCCACATCGCGGTGACCGTCTCCTGTACGGCGCGCGGCCCGCGCCGGTCCATCACGAAGTGGGTGCCGTCCGCCCGCGTCTCCAGGCGGTGCAGGTCCTGGGTGCCGGGCAGGGTGTGGTGCCAGGCGGCGTCGAGCCGCAGCACCGACTCGTGCCTCGGGCGGCCCGTGACCACCGCAGCCACCGCGGTGTCCGCGAACAGCAGCCGGACGATCAGGGACTCGAGGGTGTCGTCCGCGGGCTGGTAGGTCGTGCTCAGCGCCTCCGAGATCACGACCAGGACCACCCGGTCGGGGTCCGCGGCCACGAGGTCCGCCGCCAGCGCCAGGGATCGGGTCCCCGCGACGCAGGCCCACTGGGTGGCCGGCAGCAGCATCGCGTCGTTGCGGAGCCCGAGCCTGTTGGACAGGGCGAGGTCCAGACCCGGCAGCGCCGGGGTGGTGGAGTGACTGGTGATCAGGCAGTCGACGTCCGCGGCGTCCAGGCCGGCGATCTGCAGGGCCCCGCGGGCCGCGCGCTCCCCGTAGGACTGCACCGCCTCCCAGGCCGGCGCGGTGCGCTCCTGGACGGTCTGCGGCGCGGGTATCGCCTCCAGCGCAGCGATCACACGGTCCACGTCCCGCGGACTGAACCCGTCGCGCGCCAGCGCCTCTTGGGCGGGCCCGACACCGCAGGTCCGCAGGCCGCCGCCGGCGCCGGGCGCGACGGCGGTCTCGAGCGGCAGCATCCAGCCACGGGTCTCGATGCCCGTACTGGCGGCGATGCCGTCGATCCGCGGCGCCCACGGCGCGTGCGGGTGCCGGTCGCGGACCTCCGCCACGATCTGGCTGGTCCGCACGGTGTGCTCGCCGTGGATCACGGCAGGGGGACAGAGGTAAGCGGCCATGATGGGCACCCTTTCGAGGGGAACGAGGAGAAGCGTCACGAGGACGGCGCCATGGGCCACTTCGGAACTTCGCGCCCATGCCGAGGGGCTCCGCTGGGGAGTCGCTGTGTGCGTGTCGAGCATGGACGCCAAAGGGACATTTCCGCTGTGACTCACACAACTTGGGCGACCCTTTGAGCGCGTGATACCGCACACATCGCGACAACGAGGGATTTCGGCACGGCTCCCCATCCGCGACCTGACCTTCCGTCAGCCCCCGCTCCGACGGTGCCTCATGCGGCTCGCGGGCGCCTCCGTACGCGCGGCGCCACCCCCGGGGCGGCGGGGGTGGCGCGGTCAGACGGCCTTGATCATGCGGTGACTACGACTCTCCGGACGAGGCCCCGCCCAGTCGCACCCTCCCGCCGGGGCCAGGACGCCGATACGCGGACGGCAGGTCGGCCTTGTCGCCCATGAACTCGTCCGGCCGGTGATCGCGGTGAGCCTCCCGCCGGGTCACCGCGATCACCTTCGTGTCGAACGTCGCGTGCTCCCGCTGGTCAGCAGCCACTCGGCGAGCTCGCGCAGCGCCTTGTTCCTGACGGTGATCGGCAGCCCTGTACCGCCGGCAGGCCAAGAAGCCACCGGGAAGGGGCCGACGTCCACCCCCGCGACCGCTCCCCTCATCCCCCGTCCCCCGTGCCCCGTCCCCCGTCCCCCGTGCCCCATGCCCCATGCCCCGTCCCCCGCCAGCCTCAAGCGCATCGTCGCCGTCAGCCTCATCGGGACGCCATCGAGTGGCACGACAACTCAGTCGGCCGAGGCTACGACCTACGGTTTCGCCGCCACAGCCACTCCGAAGTCAGCACCGAGCCGGCACCGAGCCGGCACCGGGAAATCTCGTGCCCGACAGGAGACAAGGCCGTGCCCGGTCCGACCGACCGAGCTGCGGGCTCTGCGCGAGGCCGACCCGGAATCGTCACTCACCGTGGCGCCTTCTCGCCTCATCAGCGCCACGCCCACCCCGTCCGCCCCTCCGCGCCTTTGTCGCGGGCTCCCGCCCGCTCACCGTCTCAGCCGGTTCGTACCGCTTGCGCCAGGGCAGTGAGAGTGCGGCGCGTCTTGTTCTCCGAATTCTCGGAGAGGGTCACCCCGCGCTCGCGCACCGCCTCCTCCAGCTTCCGCTGCTTACGTTCCGCCCGACCCGTCAGCTTCTCGGCATCGTCCTCGTCCTTGGGCTTCACCCGCAAGGACACCTCCAGGAACTCGAGACCGACGGCCGACCACGTCTCCAGGTCCACCTCCAGGTCGTCGAGCGGGACGTCGTCGGCCTTCGTCGAGAGGACGGGTCCCAGCGCGACCAGCCCGTCGAGCGCAACGGCGGGCCCACAGTCGGACAGGAACTGCCTCTGCATCGCGTCGATCGCAGCGGTGGGATCTGCTCCGGGCTCCACCGCGTCCGACAGAGTCCCCGGGGGACAAGTACGCACCGCGGAGGCCGCGAGCACCCGGCCCGCCGCCGACCAGTCCTCCTCGATCTTGTAGGTGAAAGGTTCCTCCTTGAAGGCCGCGGAGAACCGGCCGATCAGTTGCTCAACGGTGCACGGGCGCAGCTTGACGGTCAGGTCGTCCGCGGCGGCACCGATTCTGAACCGTATGATCTCGCCGCTGTTCAGCAGCGGAAGCCGCCCCTCGGCCACGCCTTTCGCCTCTTCGACGAACCAGATGAGACGCGTCGCCATCGCGTCCCGGGTCCCCCCGAGGGCCGACAGCGCCGCGGGAACGTCGCCCTCTACGTTGACCTTGATCTCGACCGGCCGCAGGTTCATCGCCTGACTCCTGTTCGCCTCGGTGGCTTGTGCGTCTCCACTCGCGGACGGGGCGCCTTCTCCCCGTCACGGGCGGCTGGTTGTGTCGGACCGGAGCGGCTGGATCGCACGGACGCGGAAGAACGCAGGCGACTGCGAACGGTCCCTCAAGGCCGAGCGCGACGGATGGAGGGGACGGACGCCGAGAAGTCGGTCAGAAGAACGGACCGAACCGGGAACCGGCGCACAGTCGTGGATTGCGCACATGTCGCTCCAGCTCCGGTGGTCGACAGCCCGTGCCCCTGGCCCGTCGCTCCTTGGCCGCCACCGCCGGGTATTCGTTGCCGTCGAGCACCCTCTCGGCCACGAACAAACGGGATAATCACCGATTTCCGTGCACGGCCGGACAGTCATGGGCCATGGCACCCGATTCGGACGGAGGATTCACAGAAAGGCAATGGTCCGGACGCCCTCGTCAGCAGTCCTCCAGGACGCTCATACCTCATATTCCACTGTCAGTCGACGACAAGCCCCCCGCAACTTGACGGACGCGCGCGAATCCTCTTCCTGCCGGCTCCTCAAGTCCACTCGTGAGATCACTTCCTGGCGGAAACCCCGAAATCGTTCAGGCAACGCTCGGTCACCCGGCCGCCGAACCGTTTCGGCCTTTGTGAGGCAGTCGCGGAGGGCGAAGGCGTGCTCGACGCGGGCGCGCGCCTTGCAATGGGAGGTGTGTGCAGGACAGCTCCTGTGCCATGCGGTCGTTGTGGCTGCCGGCGGCGGCCGGCCTTTGACGACGACCGCCCTGACGCGGTGATCGGCCCGCTGAACTGACGCGGACTCAACCGGGTGAACGGTCCTGTCCAGGACGGCTCGTCAACCGTGCGCCGTCCGCGGCTCCTCACGGCCCCACATCGGCGCCCGCACCTCGGATTCCCCGGTCAACCATGCAGACCCCAGAAGTCGGTAAAGAAACCCGCCCCTTTGACGCGACACCCGCCCCCACCCAAAGAATCGGCGCGAATGCGGGGAGTTATGTGAAATCGAAAAAGTCAACACCCTCTCTGTCATTGGTCGGTGAAATGTGGCACCGCACCCGGAACCCTGCAATGCTGATATCGAGAGAGAACCCACACCGTGACACATGGGAAGTGGCCAGCGGTCGGGCCGCTTCGGCCTGTCACGTCGGAGAATCATCAACAAACCTTCGTCTTAGGACACGGAGCCCCCCATGAAGAGCGAAATTCGAGTGAACTGCGCGATTCCCCCGTACATCCTCGAGGACCTTCTGGAAAGCGATGACGTCGAGGTGCGGCGGGCAGCCCTGAACACCCTGCTCACCACTGCCCGCCTGAGGGGTGCGCGGACGGTTCTGGCGGCCTTCCCCGGTGCCGCCACGCCCGGGAACGGGCGCAGGACAGTCTTCGACTGCCGAAACGGCACGGATCTCGCCTTCGCGGTTCTGGCCCGGTCCGAGGACGGCCCGCCGTCATCGGACGGCGCCGCCAACCGGGCGTTCGACGCCCTCGGCAGGACTCGAGACTTCTTTCAGCGGGTGTTCGCCCGGAACTCCATCGATGGTCAGGGGATGCGCCTGGACGGCTACATCCACTACGACGAGAAGTACAACAACGCCTTCTGGGACGGGCGAGAAATGTGCTTCGGCGACGGTGACGGAATCATCTTCTCCGATCTCACGGGCTCGATTTCCGTGATCGCCCACGAATTGGCGCACGGAGTGACCGAGCACACCGCGGGACTCGTGTACCGCGACCAGTCCGGGGCTCTGAACGAGTCCATTTCCGACGTGTTCGGGACGCTGGTCGAGCAATGGACGCTGAATCAGACGGCCGATCAGGCGGACTGGCTGATCGGCCGCGAGGTCTTCACACCCATGGTGCAGATGGACGCTCTGCGATCGATGAAGGCCCCTGGGCACGCCTGGGCACGGGACCCTCAGCCCGACCACATGTCGAACTACGTCCACATGTCGGGGGACCACGGCGGGGTGCACTACAACTCCGGAATCCCGAACAAGGCCTTCTACCTGACGGCGACAGCGATCGGCGGACACGCGTGGGAGGCTGCGGGAACGATCTGGTACGAATCGCTCAAGGCGTCCAACAGCGAGACGCGGTTCCAGGAATTCGCCGATACCACCTACCAGAAGGCAGGGGATCTCTACGAAGTCGGCGGCCTCCAGCAGCAGGCCGTACTGGGCGCGTGGCAGCAGGTGGGCATCACCGTCACCGGGGTGCCGGCCGGGATCGCGCAGGAACAGGGCCGCATGGTCGACGAGAGCAGTGACGCGGGCCAACAGGATTCCGTTGGGGCAGTGGCCAGGCGGGTTCAGGCGCTTGCAGGCCAGGTCCAGGAACTGAGCAACGACGTGGCCATGCTGAAGGGACGTGTGACCAGCGGCCGTTGATCGCTGCGCGCCCTCCGCCGGACCGGCGGAGGGCGCTGGATGGCCGTGAGGTGCCATGAGAATCACCTTGGTGACAGACGGCGGGCTGGCTGCCACAGTTCTCGCCGACCTTCCGCCGCAGGTCCTGGACACGGACACCCTGTCCGAAGGAGCCGCTGCCGAGTTGCGCCGGTTGGTGTCCGCAGCCGCCGGGTCGGTGGCGGAAGGGACCGAGGAGCCCTCCAGCCTCGCGAGAGACGCCATGAGTTACTCGATCACGGTTGAGGAGGGCGGCCACGCGTCCGTCCTGGTGCAGTCGGATACGACCATGTCCGAGGAGTTCGCGGCGTTGCTGCGATGGCTCAGGCAACATGCCGCGCGGCCGTGAGGGCCGACGCTGCAAAGGCGGCGGTCGGCCGGCGACCCGCCGGCACTCGGCGATCTGGCCGATGCCCTCCATGGCGAACGGCGCTGCTCTCGGCCGGCGAAGACCCTTCGGAGCGGCGGGACTCGCCCGCCTCCGACCATGCTCCGATCCAGGCCTGCTGCGCCTCCCATGACGTGTCGTCCCGCACAGCGGGAGTGCCGACCTCGGAGCCGTCCGGGCCGGCCGGAGGAGAGAAAGGTGATCCGAATGCCGCTGAAGAAGTACGGAGTGCTGGCCGCCCACGTCGTCGACAGACGCCGGGAAGGGCACAGTGACACCCCGCACTACCAGGTCCACCTCGTCGACGACACGGACACGCACTACCGTGCCGCCGTCAACGTGCAGTCACAGCAAGCCCCTTCGGAGCTTTTGTACCTGGCCGACGACGACTTCCACCATCCGCTCACCGACATGCTCCCGGTCGCCGGCAGCGGCTGGACCGGGCTGCCGTCCCGACCAGGAGCGGCAGGCCTCGACTTCATCCGCGGCAACTTGTTCGCGCCCGCCGAGATGCGGTTGCTGCCTCCGGAACTGCCGGGTCCCGACAACGACCTCGCCGACCTGCTGGACCACTACATCCAGCGGGCGATCAACGACCCGGCCATCTGCCTGTACGCCTTCGGCCAGCGTTGGGGCCGCGAAGAAGGCAAGCCCGACAAGATCTTCGGGTTCGAGCCCGGCAACGGCGTCCATGACATCCACATGAACCAGGGCAACAGCGGCCGGTTCCGCGGTGACGACGGGGTCTGGCAGGACGGCGGACTCCTGCTGCACCTGCCCGGGGAGTCCCGTTGGGTCGCGATCTTCCTGGCCTTCCAGTCCCAGGCATGGCACACGGACGACACCACCGGCCACGCCATCGAGACCGCACCCCGCCTCACCGACGAGGGACGCGCCCCTGTGCGGATCGTGGCTGCCCTGGTCGATCCCCTCGGTCCCGGACAGGAGAGCGAAACCACCACCCTGATCAACACCTCCCGTGCCCCCGTCAGCCTCACGGACTGGCAGCTGGTGGATCAGGAGAAGCACAAGCTCCCCCTGCCCGACGTCAGCCTTCGGCCCGGCGAGGCCCTGGCCGTCCCCGGTTCCGGTGACTTCCATCTGGGCGACGGCGGAGGGGCCATCACTCTCCTCGACCCTGACGGCCTCAAGGTCCACGGCGTTTCCTACACCGCCCGGCGAGCCGAGCCGAAGGGTGAGACGGTCACCTTCTGACGGGGACCGGCGGCCGCTGCTCATGGCCGGGCCTGCGGGCCCGGGCCCGACCACGAGTCGTTCCACGCCGTTCACGTCCGCCCGTGGGGACACGCGATGGCTTCAGTCTCCGTCCGGTGGGGCCGCTCGCTCCAGAATCCACGCGCTCCAGGCCGCGTCCGCACGCTGTTCGGGCAGTTCGAGAAGGTCGGAGACCGTCATGACCAGACCGGTGGCGAAGAACGTGCGCACCTGAAGCCCGTCCGCTCCCGTCAGCCGGGCAATGGACTCCTGAAGGTCTAGCTGGCGTCGGCGCGCCTCTTCCCGTACCGCCTCGTCAGCGCCCGCCGCGTACGCCTGGAGCATCACGAGACCTACCGTGCGCTCGCTTCGCAACAAACGCCGGTACGCGTCACCGAGCCCCACGAGGGTGGGCTCGGCCTCCGCGAAGACCGCCTCGATACGGTCGAAGGTCGCGTGCATGACCTCCATGAACAGACTGCGCTTGGAGCCGAACATCTGCACGATGCGTGGATGCGAGACACCGACCCGTGCGGCGATGGCCTCGATGCGTGTACCCGCCAGGCCGTTCGCGGCGAACTCGGCGTCCGCCGCTTGCATGATCTCGGCACGGCGCTCGGAGGCCGGCTTGCGGACGCGTGGGGTTTCGTTCACGCCGGGACCGACGCGGACGCGGCCTCGATCTGCGCCAGTACGGACTTGTAGTCGTACAGGCACCGGTAGGCCTGGATCAGGCCGTCCGCACCCAGCTCCACCCGGTCGTCACCGTGGAACTCCACGCGTCGGCCCGTGCCCGCAAGGGTGCCGGAGAAACGCCAGGCGACCAGCACCGCTCGACGGGTCACCTCTCCGTACAGCCCCATGCGGGTGAAGGAGTAGTCCGGGAACAGGCTCGCCATGTGGTGGACGAAGGTCCGGATGGAATCCGGACCGTGCGCCGTGCCGCCCAGGGCGGGCTCGTCGTAGACCAGATCGTCGGCGCACAGCCCCGCGACCGCGTCGCCGTCGTGTTCGTTCCACGCCGATTCCCAGCGGGCGCAGAAGTCTTCGACAGCGGTGATGTCAGTGGAGGCCACGTCGGCCATGGTGGTGGTCATACATCTAACTTACAGGTTAGTAAGAAGCGAGGGCAAGGACCGGCAAGGTCGTCCCTACCCGAGCCGGCCGGGCCGCGCCGTCGGAGTCGCGGTAGAAGATCGGCACCCGGCCCGCGGCGTCGACGGCGGTCGTCGGACAGTCGGTCACGCCGGCGGTCCGCTCCGGCAACGGGCTGAAGTCGGAGCGGAGTTCTCCGACTTCAGCCGTGCCGTCCAGAGCCCGTCGTCGCCGAACCGTCGAGCGCGACGGCCGGCGTGTCAGGGAGTGTCAGGGAGTGTCAGACCACCATCCATTGCTGGTTCGTGCCGGAGGCACAGGTTGCCTGGTCCAGGGCCGCACCGTTGGCGGTCGACGCCCCGGCGACCTCGAGGCACTTGCCGCTCTTGGCGTTGGTGAAGGTGACGTAGCCGCCGATGACCGCCGTTCTCTTCCACAGCTGGTGCGAGGCTCCGGTGCACGTCGACTGGACCGCGACCGCTCCGTCGGCGGTGGAGGCGCCGGAGATCTGCAGGCATTTGCCGCTGTTGACGTTGACGAGTTCGTAGTTGGAGCCGACCGCGGTGGGCACCCACTGCTGGTTGGCCCCGGAGTTGCAGTTGCCGGAGTCGACCGCTGCCCCGTCCGCCGTGCTCAGGCCCCAGACGTCTGCGCACTTGGCGCTGTTGCGGTTCAGCAGGTGGTTGTTCGCGGCGCCGAGCGGACCGGCGAGGACCGGCCAGCCGTTCGCGAAGGTCACCTGGCGGATGTCGAGGGTTTCCCGCCCGGAGTTGTCACCGTCGTAGTAGTGATAGGCGAGGAACTTGGCGGTGCCGTCGTCGTAGGCGTCGGCGCCGCCGGCGGCCACTCTGGGGTAGGCGCCGGTGAGGACGGTGGTCCCGCCGCCGGAGGCCATGTCGGTGCCGTTCTGGTCGAGGTAGGGGCCGGTGATGCCGGTGGAGCGGCCGACCACGGTGTAGTAGGTGCTGTTGACTCCGCTGCAGCAGGTGCCCTTGGAACCGAAGAGGTAGTAGTAGCCGCCGTTGAGGATGATGGTGGGGTTCTCTATGCCGACGGCGATGTGCCACAGGTTGTTGTCGGTGGTCGAGAGCTTGCCGGTCGCGGTGTCCAGGACGTGCATGTAGGTGCCGCTGCCGGTCCAGGAGCCCCAGGAGATGTAGAGCCTGCCGTCGGGACCCCAGTCGACGTTGGGATCGATCGGGTAGTTGACGTCCGTGACCATGCCCTGGTCGGTCCAGGGGCCCTCGATGTTCGTGGCGGTGGCCAGGCCCATGACGGCGTAGTTGCTGCCCCACAGGGAGCCCGCGTAGTACAGGTGGTAGAGGCCGTTGAAGTACTTGATGTCCGGGGCCCAGATGTTCGGCGGGGTCGAGCCCAGCTTGCCGGCGATCCAGGACGGGGTCGACTCCCAGACGTTGCCCACCTTCGTCCAGCCGGACGCCGCTGTTCCCCCGCAGGTCTTGCGGAGGGTGATGGATCCGCTGGGGTTCAGGGAGTCGTGCTCGAACCCGGTGGAGAAGCCGTAGTAGCAGCCGCCCACCTTGATGACACTCGGGTCGTGCATGCGAAGGTCGCCGCTGAGCGCCTGTGCGGGCGAGACGGTGAGCAGGCCGAGAACGGTCAGGAGCACGGCCACGATCGCGGCGAGGGCAGGGCGCCCGTGCTGTCTGTGGGTTGCGGTGCGGGGCTCTTGGGTGTGGTGGCTGGTCACGCGAGACTCCTTTGTGTCGCTGGGATGTTGGCGTGGTCACCCGCTGGGCGGCAGTGGGCCGGTCCGGAGTGGGTGGACGTCCCGGTCGGCAGGTCGGTCACGCTTCCGCCGGGCCATTCGATGCGGCCTGTCGCTCCGGTGGGCACGGTCGTTTCCACGGTGAGATGCGACTCCCGCAGCTCCCATCGGACGGCCACACGGCCGTACGGCGATTCGTGGGTGGCACTCGCCCAGGTGATGCCGCCGCCCGGTCGCGGACGGAAGACGATGTCGCGGTAGCCGGGCGCACTCGCGCTCAGCCCGGCGACGGTGTTGTGCAGCCACTGCGCGACGGCCCCGAGGGCGTAGTGGTTGAACGAGGTCATGTCGCCCGGATTGACGGTGCCGTCGGGCAGCATGCTGTCCCAGCGTTCCCAGACGGTGGTGGCGTCGTGCCTGAGTGCGTACAGCCACGACGGGCACTCCTGCTGGAGGAGCAGGGAATATGCGGTGTCGTCGTGTCCGGTGGCACTCAACGCGGGCGTCACCAGGGGGGTGCCGATGAAGCCCGTCTGGATGGTGTGCCCGCCCGCGGCGACCAGGTCGGCCAGACGCCGTCCGGCGGTGGCCCGGGCCGCCGCGTCGGGGAGCAGGTCGAACTGCAGCGCGATGGCACAGGCGGTCTGGGTGTCGCTGCTCATCAGGCCGTCCGGCAGGACGTATGCGTCGACGAACGCCTGCCGTACCCGGTCCGCGAGTCGCTCGTAGCGACGCTGCTCGTCTTCGCGGCCCAGGACGCCTGCGGTCCATGCCACGTGTCGTGCGGACCATGCGTAATACGCGGTGGCGATGAGGTGGCGGTCGGTGCGGCCGGCTCCGGGATCGTGCGGGGGCGCGAACGGGTCGAGCCAGTCGCCGAGTTGGTAGCCGCGGCTCCACAGGCCCGACTCGTCGGCGAGTTCGGTGATGAGGTCGACCCATCGCCGCGCACTGTCGTACTGGGCGGCGAGGAGACCGGCGTCGCCCGAGGCCCGGTACAGATCCCACGGTGTCAGCGCCACGACATCGCCCCAGCCCGCGCCCGGTCTGGCCGGCGTCCACTGCTCACCGCCCGGGATCTGGGGCACGTACCAGGGGACGGTGCCGTCGTCGTGCTGTTCGACGGCGACGTCGCGCAGCCAGGACGCGAGCATGCCGTGGCAGTCGTAGAGAAAGGCGGCGGTGGGCGCGAAGATCTGGATGTCGCCGGTCCATCCGAGCCGCTCGTCACGCTGCGGGCAGTCGGTCGGGAGGTCGACGAAGTTGCCGCGCAGGCTCCACACCACGTTCTCGTGCAGACGGTTCACCTGCTCGTGGGAGCACTCGAACCACCCGGTTCTCGCCATGTCGGTGTGGTGGACGCGGGCGACGATGTCGCGGCCCGGGTCGCCGCCGCGCCAGCCGGTGATCTCCGCGTAGCGGAACCCGTGGAGGGTGAAGCGCGGCTCCCAGGTCTCGGGGCCTTCACCGCGCAGGGTGTACCGGTCGGTGGACACGGCGTCGCGCAGCGGGCGCACGCACAGCTCACCGTCCTGGAGCACTTCGGCGTGGCGGATGACGACCGTGTGCCCGGCGGGACCCGAGACCGTGATGCGGACCCTGCCGACGAGGTTCTGCCCGAAGTCCACCAGGAGCCGGTCGGCGTCCAGGACGGTCACCAGGACAGGTTCTGTCTCCTCGGTGCAGCGCACCGGCGGGCCGGTGGGGGCGACCAGGGTCGCCCGGTCCCGGGGGACGAGTGTCACCGGGGACCAGTCCCCGTCGTCGAATCCAGGGCTCGACCAGCCGGGCAGTTCCTCCCGGGCGTCGTACGTCTCGCCGTCGAGCAGGCCCGAGGAGAGGATCGGGCCCCGGCCGGCCCGCCAGGAGGTGTCGGTGCCGATGACGGTGACGCTTCCGTCGCGGTGGACGATCTCCAGTTGGGCGAGGAGCGCCAGTCGGTCGCCATAAAGATCGGCGTGACCGCCGCCGAAGCCCAGCCGCCCCCGGTACCAGCCGTCGGCCAGCCATGCGCCGATGGCGTTGGCGCCGGTGCGCAGGTGGTCGGTGACGTCGTGGGTCTGGTAGCGCAGCCGATGGTGGTAGCTGGTCCAGCCCGGCGCAAGCGTGTGGTCGCCCACTCGCCGGCCGTTGATCTCGATCTCGTACAGGCCGTGGGCGGTGACGTACAGCCGCGCGCGCTCCACTTCCGCACCGACGACGGCGAACTCCTTGCGCAGCAGTGGTGGCCGGCGCACGGCGGACCGCTCCGGCTCCTGCGGCGAGATCGCGTGGGCCGTCCAGTCCGTCGGCTCCGACAAGCCCGTCTCGATCCGCAGCGGGGGGCTCCATTCGCTGACGGTCAGGTCGGATCCGCGGACCCGCACGCGGATCGCGCAGCGTTCCCGGGAGGTCAGTGGAGCCGCCGGCCAGGGGACGAGCACGGAGTCCTGGGAGGTCACCCAGTCCGTACGGTGCGTCCCGCCGGTGCGGGTGGCCTCGAGCTGGTAGCCGTGCTGCGTCCAGCCGGCCGGCGCCGAGGTCTTCCAGGAGATACGGGGCGACGACTCGCCGATGCCCATGGGCTCCCGGTGGTGTTCCGCGGTCGGCGCGGCCACCGTGGGTGTCCGCTCGCGGCTCATCCCTTCACCGCCCCGGCGGTCAGGCCCTTGATGATGCGCTGGTTGATCAACAGGTACAGCACCAGGGCGCCGACGACGTTGATGCTGATCGCGGCGAAGAGCGGTCCGTAGGCGGTCTCTCCGTACTGGCCGGTGAAGTTGAGCAGCCCGACCTGGATGGTGCGCAGGTCGTCGTCCGTGGTGAAGGTGAGCGAGATGAGCAGGTCGTTCCAGATGAAGAAGAACTGCACCAGCGCGACCGTGAAGACGGCGTTGCGCACGACGGGGAATCCGATCCGCCAGAAGGCGGTGAGCATGCCGGCGCCGTCGAGGGTGGCGGCCTCGAAGATCTCGCGCGGTACCGCCCGGAAGTAGGTGGCCATCATGAAGACCGTGAGCGGCAGACCGACCGCGGTGTAGGTGATGATCAGCGGCCACATCGTGCCGGAGAGGCCGCCCTGGAAGTACACCCGGAACAGGGGCAGCAGGATCATCTGGCTCGGCACCATGATGCCCAGCAGGAAGACGAGGAGGACCTGGTGGCGTCCGCGCCAGATCATGACCTCCAGGGCGAAGCCGGCGGCGGTGCCCAGCACGATGATCAGTGCGAGTGAGGGCACGGTGGCCAGGAAGCTGTTGCGGACGTAGAGGGCGACGTGGCCGGTCGTCCACGCGTCGGCGTAGTTGTGGAAGTCCCACTTCCCCGGGAGCGACCAGGCGGGGTCGTTGACGAACTCCGACTGGGTCTTGAAGGAGCTGAGCAGCAGCCACAGCAGGGGCGTCACCTCGACGGCCACCAGCAGGGCGACGAGCAGGTCGCGGGTCAGGCGCCGGGCGCGCCCGGGCTTTCGCACGGGGGCCGGCCGTGGGCCGGGCAGGAGTCCGCGCCGCGGTGACGTCGTGGTGTCGGTCATGGGGTTCAGCCCTTGGTCAGGTCGCGGCGCGAGAAACGGAAGACGATCAGGGTGACGCCGAGGCAGACGACGGTGAGCAGGGACGCGATGGTGCTGCCGTAGCCGTAGTCGCCGTAGGAGAACGCCGTGCGGAACATGTAGAGGGTCAGCGGCGTCGTGTCGCTGCCCGGGCCGCCGTTGGTCAGGGCGAGGACCGAGTCGAACACCTTCAGGGTTCCGTTGATGCTGAACACGACCGACGACAGCAGCACGGGTGCGGACAGCGGCAGGACGATGTGCCGGATGAGCCGCCATCCGGTGGCGCCGTCCAGCCGTGCTGATTCGAGCGTCTCGTCGGGGATGTCGAGGAGTCCCGCGAAGAGCAGGACGCCGTAGAAGCCCATGGAGCGCCATACGTCCATGACGACGAGGACGACGAAGGAGCCGCCGGCGCTCGCGAACCAGTCGCCGTGGTGGACGCCGAGCCCTTCGAGAGCGATGTTCGCCAGGCCGTTCTGCGGCGCGACGGCGAAGAGCTTCTGGAACATCAGGGCCACGGCGACCGTCGGAAGGATCACCGGGAAGAACACCAGCGTCCGCACCACCGCGGAGGACTTGCGCAGGACGAACACGTAGAGCAGTGCGAGCAGGTACCCGCACAGCACCTGTCCTGCGCTGACGGCGAGCGCGTACTTGAAGGTGAACCAGAGCGCCGAGTGCGCCTGCGGGTCGTGCCAGAGCTTCTCGAAGTTGCCGAGCCCCCCGAAGGTGAAGCCCTCGATGACGTTGCCCTTGAAGAAGGTGTATCCGAGGGACCACCCCATCGGCACGAGCATCACCAGGGTGTACACCAGCAACGCCGGGCCCAGCAGGACGGCGATGGCACGGCGGTCTCCCAGAACTGAACGCATGACGGCTCTCTCACGAAGGGTTCGATGCGGACGGCGGTGGTGCTGCGGGGTCAGCCGTTGTCGAGATCGGCCTGGACCTTCTGCATGAAGTCCTTGGCGGAGAGGGAGCCGGTGACGAGCGGCGCGGCGTTCGTCTGGCTGGTCTCCGTGGCCTTGGTGTTGAACAGCGCCTCGAACCACAGGGTGCTGGTCGTGGTCTTCGTGATCGTGTCCTGGACGGTCTGCGTGAGCGGCGGGAGCGCGCCGGTGTCACCGTTCGGCTTGAACCCGGAGACGGTGCCCTGGTCCTTGAGCGAGGCGGCGCCGTAGTTCTTGGTGATGCAGGAGAGCCAGTCGCCGACCTTGGCGTCGTACGACTTGGCGGAGACGGCGACGGGAAGGCCGACGTTGGCCGGGATCTGGTCCGCGCTGCCCTTGCCGCCCGCGACGACCGGGAACGGCATGAAACCGACGTTGTCCGCGCCGATCTTGTTCTTCGTCTTGTCGTTGAAGTCACCGAGCGCCCAGCTGCCCATGTAGAACATGGCGGCCTTACCGGTGAGGAACTGCTGTGTCGCGGTGTCGTAGTCGATCGATCCGACGCCCTTGCCGAAGTAGCCGGCCTTGCCGAGGTCGGCGACGGCCTGCGCGGCCTTCACGTAGGCGGGGTCGGTCAGCTTGGCCTTGCCGTCCGCGACGTCCTGGAGGGCGTCCGGGCCCAGCTCGCGGTAGAGGTAGCCGCTGACGAGACGGGTGAGGGGCCAGCCGTCCTTGCCGTCCGCGGAGAACGGGGTGACACCGGCGCCCTTGAACTTCGCCGCCGCCGCGACCAGCTGGTCGTAATCGGCGGGGACGGCGATGTGATGGTCGGTGAAGAGCTTCTTGTTGTACCAGATGCCCTCGATGTTGAACTGGTAGGGCATGACGTTGAACTTGCCGTACAGGTTCTGAACGGTCTTGACGGCCGCCGGCTGGATGTCGTCCCAGACGCCGAGGTCCTTGAGTGTCTTCTCCAGGTCGAGGACCTGGCCGGCCTTGTCCAGGGTCTTGGTGAGCTGCGGTGTGCCGCCCGCCGCGAACTGCACCGGCAGGGCGTTCTGACCGGCGAGCAGCTGCACCTTCTGGTCGACGTTGCCGATCGGCAGCGTCTGGATCTTCAGCGGCAGGGCCTTGTTCTGCGCCGCGCACGAGCCCTTGCTCAGGGTGGTGAGCTCCTGCTGAACGATGTGGTTGTCGTCGTTGATGGTGAGGGTGAACGCCTTTGCGTCGGAGCCCGAGCCACTGCCGCCGCCGCAGGCGCTCAGCACCAGACTCGAGGTGACAGCGGTCGTCAGAAGGGCGATACGACGGGTCCTGAGGGTCTTGTGCACGGGTGCTCCTCGGCACGCTGAGCGCGTTGAAACGCTTCAATGGAGGGAATGCCGGGAACCTATGACCCATATCAGCGTGTGTCAAGGATCTGTCGCGGATGTTTCCGAACCGTACGCGAGGGCTGCCGACGGTGTCGGCCGCCGGAATCCCCCCGGTACGAGGCAGCGAACGGCCATCAGGATCGGCTGCAGGGACGGCCAGAGCCCCGCACGGCCACGGGCGGGCGGTCAGGAACCGCACGGCCGCCGGGCGGGCGGACACGCGCAGTGACAGCGGCACCGGCGGGTGGACGGTCCGAGCGACGCTCCGGCCCAGACGACCAGCTCCGTGAGTCGGTTCGGACCGACGGCTCGGATCCTCGGCTCGCTGTCTCGGCGGACGAACAGTCCGGCGCGTCGGCGCAGGCGATCAGTCCGGCGCGTCGGCGCAGGCGATCAGTCCGGCGCTTCGGCGCAGGTCAACAGTTCGTACGCGGGCACGAGCGATCAGCTCGGCGCGCTTGCGCGGACGATCAGCTCGGGCTCCAGTACGACCGTGGCATGCCGGTGCTGGTCGCCCGAGGCCACCTCGTCCATCAGGAGCCGGATCGCCTCCTGCCCCATGATCCGGCCCGGCATGTCCACCGCGGTCAGCGGCACCGCCGCGGCGCCCGCCGCGCGGTTGTTCTCGCAGCCGACGACCGCGACCTGGTCGGGAACCCGGATCCCCGTCACGGTGTGCAGTTCATGGATGATGGCGTTGGCCAGCTCATCGGTGACGGCGATCAGGCCGTCCGGCAGATCGCCGGGAGCTCGCCGCGCGAGGTCCTGGCCGACGACATGTCCGTGCGACGTGGTCAGGCCGATGCTGTCGATCTCCTCCAGGGTGACGTCGGGTCCTGCCTCCTCGACGGCCGCGCGCACTCCCCTGCGCCTGTCGCGCACGGGTTGGTAGTCGTCGTGCGCCACCACGTAGGCCAGTCGCCTGCGCCCGGTATCGATCAGATGGCGAGCCGCAAGATATCCGACGTGCTCATTGTTGACCAGCACGGAACAGCACGTGCCCGGTCTCGGAGCGTAGTTGAGGAGCACGACTTGACGCCCGTGCGAACGGATGCGGGCGATGCCGGCCGAGGAGTCCTCCATCGGAGCCAGCAGCACGCCGGTCATCCGGGACTCGTCGAAGAGGTCCAGATATTCGTCCTGAAGCGTCATGTCGCATGCCGTGTTCGCGAGCAGCAGGTTCTGGCCGATCGCTCGGGCGGCGTCCTGCGCACCGTGTGCCATGTCGATGAACAGGGAGTTCTCGATGTCGGCGAGCACCATGCCGACACTGTTGGTCGATCCCGAGACCAGCGACCTGGCCGCGTCATTGCGCACGAAACCAAGCCGGCTTATGGCCTCGCGGACACGCTGTGCTGTCGCGGGGCTCACCTTCGCCGGATGGTTCAGCACGTTGGAGACGGTGCCGACCGAGACGCCGGCGGCGTCG
Organism: Streptomyces sp. SAS_272; assembly: GCF_052543235.1. Classification (NCBI taxonomy): domain Bacteria; kingdom Bacillati; phylum Actinomycetota; class Actinomycetes; order Kitasatosporales; family Streptomycetaceae; genus Streptomyces; species Streptomyces sp. SAS_272. Next base: position 40,716 of record NZ_JBMNDR010000077.1, read on the forward strand.
GCGACGTCCTGCATGCTCGGACCGGCATGCCCCTGCACTCGCGGGCGGGCGGTTGCCACAGCGCTCCTCGACCTCCGGTCTCATCCAGCCCGGGCCGGCAGGGCACTCACAGTGACCGGCGCTGCCGCGGGCAAGCGGCAGAATACACGACGCGCATTGAAGCGCTCCAAAGCTCGGCGTCCGCCAGCGCGTCCTGCGGTGGGCTCGCCGTTCGACGAGGCAGGCCGCGGGTCCCGGCTCGGCCGATTGCCCCCTCACTCCCTGCGGGCGCCGGCCGATCGAGGGGGATCGCTCGACGTTCGCAGGCACAGGGCAGCCGTAAGCCCGGCCGTAGAAGTGCGGGGGACGGTCTTGACGGCCCGCGAGAGGCGAGCGCGAGGCACGCGCGCCTCCCTCGGCAATTCGATTGAAGCGCATCAATCAGGAAGGCCGATCGACAGCGGCGTCCCCGTGCGATGGGTGCGATCGGGATGGCGGGTCCGCGGGGGCGACTGCGGCGCAACCCGCTGGGCCGCCGCTGTACCGCCGCCGGGCCGCCGCTGCCGACGCCGATCCGCAGGTCCGCCTTGGCATTGCCGCAGAACCAGACCGTGCACTGCGGCGACACCGGTGAGCCGGCGGGCATGACCGTGCGCAGAGCGGACAGATCGTGGCGTGCGCCGGGCACGATGCGGGCCTTGGCCATGACGTCGACGCAGGCCGGCGCCGAGGAATGCCGTACCGGTGTCCTGCGCCGTTCCGCCCCCGCACGTCCGGCTCCGGGCATGCCGGGACTGCCCTCGCAGAGCACCGGGCAGGAGCCGACCAGCAGGGAGCCGGTCAGGAGGCTCTACCTCGGCCAGCCTGTGGTGGCGGGGTTGTCACAGGGCGAAATCCGCGTGCCCGGCAGGAGTTGTTCCGGCAGTACAGCCCGGGAAGACCATCCGGGTGAGATCACGTGCCGCTGCCCGCCTCAGGGGGCCCGGCCTTCGGGTATCGCACGGCGAGGGCTGCGATGTCGTCGTCGAGGCTTCCGCCGCTGAAACGAAGCAGGTCCTGGTGGAGCCGGTTGAGCAGTACCTGGGGTGACACCGGGTTCTGCTGTCGCATCCAGTCCTGCAGTGGGAAGAACTCGCCGGCGTGATCCCGGGTCTCCGTCACGCCGTCGGTGTAGAGCAGGAGTTGGTCGCCCGGCGTGAGGGGCACTGTGTCGGTGCGGTAGTCGTCTTCGACAAGTGCCGCGAGGTTGAGCGGCGGCGAGGGTTCGCTTGGCTCCAGAACCCGCGTTTCGCCATGGTGCACCAGAAGCGGTGGAGGGTGTCCGCAGTTGAGGAGTGTGACGTGGCCGCCGCCGCGCGGGATCTCGGCGAGCAGAGCGGTGGCGAATCGCTCCGGGAGGTCCGCGGAGGGGTGGACGGCGCTGTGACGGCCGATGCTGATCTCCAGGCGTCGGATGACGCTCGTCAGGTCGGATTCGTCGTGCGCCGCCTCTCGGAAGCAGCTGATCAGCGCAGAGGCCGCCCCCACAGCGGAGAGGCCTTTGCCCCGCACGTCTCCCAGGAGCAGCCGCACGCCGTGAGGTGTCTCGGCCGCCTCGTAGAAGTCGCCGCCGATCCGGGCCTGGGCCTGGGCCGCGACGTACAGCGATGCAATCTCGATGCCCCCGAGGCGGCTCGGCAAGGGTCGCAACAGGACTTGCTGGGCAGTGTCGGCCACGAGTCGGATCTGGAGGAGGGCGTCCTCCCGCCGGAGCCGGACGTGGCTCGCGTAGGCGGCCGCCAGAGTGACGGCGGCGATCGCAGCCGTCGTGTAGGGGGTCCCCAGGTCGGTGTAGGCGAAGCTCAGGCCGAACATGATCAGTACGCAGAACGCGCCCAGGAGGATCGTGGGGAGCACAGGCCACATCGAGGCGGCCAGAGCAGGCGCGGCAGGCAGGAGGCGACTGATGGCGATGCCCCTCGGCGTCGCGAACGCCAGCGCGCCGATGAGGACGGTGAGGATCACCGGTGACAGTCGGACAGCGTCCCCTCGGACATCGTACGGACGACCGCGTCGCCGTCGCCTCAAAGTAGGCACGAAATGAATCGTAACTACAACAAAGCGGATATCGAGCGAAGCGGGAACGCATGTTCACGAACGGCCTGGGGCCGCGGGTTCTCCACATCGCCTTGAGACCAGGCACGCTGGACCTGCGGTGATCGCACCGCAGGTCGTCAGGGCCGGCAGGACGGCCGGACGTCGAGCAGCTCGGTCCCCAGCACGGGCGGGCCGTCGACAGGCGCCGGGTCCTGCGCGGTCGGCTCGATTCCACCAGCAGCGATCTTGTCGAGCGTCTTCAGGCCGGCTGCACCGACGGTGCCGAACACCGTGTAGTTGGGTCGCAGCGCGGAGTCGCCGTAGACGACGAAGAACTGGGAACCGTTCGTGTTCGGACCGGCGTTGGCCATCGCCAGCAAACCGCGCCCGTAAACGCGACGGGCGCCGGTCGGATCGCTCGGTGCCGGCGGCAGGTCCACCGGCAGCTCGTCCTTGTAGGCGTACCCGGGCCCGCCCTCGCCAGTGCCGGTCGGGTCGCCGCACTGCAGGACCTTCAGCGTCGGATACGCCGTCAGCCGATGGCACACCGTACGGTCGTAGAACCGGTGCCGCGCCAGGTGCACGAAGCTCTGGACCGTGCACGGCGCCTTCGCCCGGTCCAGGGTCAGCGGGAGCGGGCCCTGGCTGGTCCGCACCGCCATAGCGACCGTGCCGTGACCGGGGGTGCGCCGCGGGTCGGGCGGCAGGGGAACCGGGCGCGCCGCCGGCTCGTCCGGTGTCTGGGTGTACTGGCAAGGACCGTGCGTGGTTCGCGGCGGGGCATCGTGAGCGGATGCCGTGGTGCTGCTCCCGGACACCGCCAACGCTGCTGCCGCCAATGCGGTCATGAGAGCCCGGTTCATCCTGCACACCCTCCAAGAGATCGCCAGATTCGGAGCGGTCGCAGCCTAGAGCCCGGTCCGGCGGGCGAGAACCCGTCCGCAAGCCACATCCGCCCTCCCGATTTCGGCCCGCGGGAATGGGGTCGAGCCGGGCGCCGACCGCATGCCGACCCCACGTTGCGGCCATCGTCCGGGCCGTCGGGGTCGGGCGGGCCGATGACGGCGCCTCGGACCGGGTGTCAGGTTCCGGAGCCGCCGCGATGTGGCCGGGCGTTGCGCACCGCGCTCAACAGACTGTCCCAGGACTGTTGGAACTTCTGGATGCCCTCGGTCTCCAGGGCCTGCACGACTCCGAGGTAGGAGATACCCAGTCTCTCCACGGCGTCGAGGTGGGCTCGGGCCTGCTCGTAGGCTCCGGTGACGGTATCGCCCTTGATCTCGCCGTGGTCGGCAGTGGCTTCCAGGGTGGCCTCGGGCATGGTGTTGACGACGCCGGGTGCGACCAGCTCCGTGACGTAGAGGGTGTCGGGGTAGGCCGGGTCCTTCACTCCGGTCGAGGCCCACAGCGGACGCTGTTTGTTGGCGTGCAGTCGCGCCAGCGTCGCCCAGCGGTCACAGGGCGGCGTCGATCCGTCGGCGGAGCCGAACACCTCCTCGTACGCCCGGTAGGCGAGGCGGGCGTTGGCGACACCGGCCTTGCCGCGCAGTGCTCTGGCTTCCGGAGTGCCCAGGGCGTCCAGCCTCTTGTCGATCGCGGTGTCGACGCGGGAGACGAAGAACGAGGCCACCGAGTGGATCTCGGAGAGGTCCAGGCCTCGCGCCTCGGCCTGCTCCAGGCCTGCCAGGTAGGCGTCCATGACGGCACGGTGGCGTTCCGGCGAGAAGATCAGCGTGACGTTGACGCTGATGCCCAGGCCGATGACCTCGGTGATCGCCGGGAGGCCCGCTCCGGTCGCGGGGATCTTGATGAGCGTGTTGGGCCGGTCCACCAGCCAGGCGAGGTGCCTGGCCTCGGCGATCGTCGCCGCCGTGCCGTGTGCGAGCCGGGGGTCGACCTCGAGGGAGACCCACCCGTCCCGCCCGCCGGTGGCGTCGAAGACCGGGCGCAGGATGTCGGCGGCGTCGCGGACGTCCGCCGCGGTGATCGTGCGGACGGCCTCGGAGACCGTCACTCCGCGCAAGGCCATGTCGTGGATCTGGTCGGCGTAGTCACTCCCGTCGCCGATCGCCTGCTGGAAGATCGTGGGGTTGGTGGTGACGCCCACCACGTGCCGCTTCTCCACGAGTTCGGTCAGGTTGCCGGACGTGATCCGGCTGCGGGAAAGGTCGTCCAGCCAGATGGCGACGCCTTCGTCGGCGAGACGCTCGAGCGATTCGTCAGTCATGGAAGGTGTGTCTCCGATGATCCAAGGCCGGAGGGATTCCCGGGCGGCGGCGACCACGTTCTCGGGAGTGAAGCCGTACTCCTGGAAGAGGACCTTGCCGTCGGCGGAGGCGCCGAAGTGCTCCAGGGAGACGATGCGGCCGGCGTCGCCGACGTACTTGTGCCAGGTGAGGCCGATTCCGGCCTCGACGGCGACGCGGGCCCTGACGGACGGGGGCAGGACGCTGTCCCGGTACCCCTGGTCCTGCTCCTCGAACCACTCGACGCAGGGCATGGAGACCACGCGGGTGGGGACGCCGTCGGCTTCCAGGGCCTCGCGCGCCTCGACGGCGACGTGGACCTCGGAGCCGGTGGCGAGGAGGATGACCTCCGGCGTTCCCGTGGAGGCCTCGAGGAGGATGTAGCCGCCCTTGGCGGTGTCCTCGGCGGGCTCGTAGGTCGGCACGCCCTGACGGGTGAGGACCAGACCGTGCGGGGCGCCCTTGCCGAAGACCTTGGTCCAGCGCTTGAGGATCTCGCGCCAGGCGATCGCGGTCTCGTTGGCGTCGGCGGGGCGGACCACGTTCAGGCCGGGGATCGCGCGCAGCGAGGCGAGGTGTTCGACCGGCTGGTGGGTGGGGCCGTCCTCGCCGAGGCCGATGGAGTCGTGCGTCCACACGTAGGTGACCGGCACGTGCATCAGGGCGGACAGTCGTACGGCGTTGCGCATGTAGTCGGAGAACACCAGGAAGGTGCCGCCGTAGACGCGGGTGTTGCCGTGCAGTGCGATGCCGTTCATCTCCGCGGCCATGGAGTGCTCGCGGATGCCGAAGTGGATCGTGCGGCCGTACGGGCTCGCCTCGGGCAGCGGGTTGCCCTCGGGCAGGAAGGAGGACGTCTTGTCGATGGTGGTGTTGTTGGAGCCGGCGAGGTCGGCGGAGCCGCCCCACAGCTCGGGGACGACGGCGCCGAGGGCCTGGAGCACCTTGCCGGACGCGGCGCGGGTGGCGACGCCCTTGCCGGGCTCGAAGACCGGGAGCTTCTCCTCCCAGCCGGCGGGCAGCTCGCCCGCGGCGACGCGGTCGAACTCGGCGGCGCGCTCGGGGTTGTTGTCCCGCCACTGCTGGAAGGACTTCTCCCACACGGCGCGGGCCGCCTGGCCGCGGTCCAGCGCGCCACGGGTGTGGGCGATGACCTCGTCGGCGACCTCGAAGGACTGCTCCGGGTCGAAGCCCAGGACGCGCTTGGTCGCGGCGACCTCGTCGTCGCCGAGCGCCGAGCCGTGCGCGGCCTCGGTGTTCTGCGCGTTCGGGGCGGGCCAGGCGATGATCGAGCGCATCGCGATGAAGGACGGCTTGTCCGTCACCAGCTTCGCGGCCTCGATCGCGTCGTAGAGGGCGTGCGGGTCCAGGTCGCCGTCCGGCTTGGGGGCGACGCGCTGCACGTGCCAGCCGTA
>NZ_JBMNDR010000078.1:0-20829 GCF_052543235.1 Streptomyces sp. SAS_272
GTTCCCGACCAGGGACCCGGCGCCCTCCTCGTCGCGAGGACCGCGGTGCGCGGCGGGAGCGGAGCGTCGGCTCAGATCCCCTGCCACTGCGGCTTGTGGGCGTAGGTGTGCCGGAAGTAGTCCGCGAGCTTCAGCTCGGAGGCGGCGGCCTCGTCGACGACGACCGTGGCGTGCGGGTGCAGTTGCAGCGCGGAGGCCGGGCACACGGCGGCGACCGGCCCCTCGACCGAGGCGGCGACCGCGTCCGCCTTGCCCTCCCCGGTGGCGAGCAGCACCACGTGCCGGGCCTCCAGGATCGTCCCGATCCCCTGGGTGATGACGTGGTGCGGGACCTGCTCGACGTCTCCGCCGAAGAACCTCGCGTTGTCCACCCGGGTCTGCTCGGTCAGCGTCTTGATCCGGGTCCGCGAGCGCAGCGACGAGCACGGCTCGTTGAACCCGATGTGCCCGTCGGTGCCGATCCCGAGCAGCTGGAGGTCCACGCCGCCGGCCGCCGCCAGCGCCCGGTCGTAGGCCTCGCAGGCGGCCTGCACGTCCTCGGCCGTGCCGTCCGGACCGAGGAACGCCTCCATCTTCACGCCCAGCGGCTCGAGCACCTCGCGCCGCAGGACCGAGCGGTAGGACTCGGGGTGCTCGGCGGGCAGGCCCACGTACTCGTCGAGCTGGGCGATCCGGGCGCGCGCGGTGTCCACGGCGCCGGCGCGCACCTGGGCGGCCAGCGCCTCGTAGACGGGCAGCGGGGTGGAACCCGTGGCCACGCCGAGCAGCGCGTCCGGCTTGCGCCGAAGGAGCTGGGCCATGGCTCCGGCGATGAGCTCGCCGCCCGACCGGGCGTCCGCAACGATGACAACTTCCACGCTGGCCTGCCGTTCTGAGAGGGGCTCCGAGGGCCCGGAAGGGCTATGTGGTTTAGACCAATCCAGGGGTTCAATCTAACAGAATCGGGAGCCCCCGTCTGCGGGCGAGGGGTGCGGCCGGCGGGCCGGATCCGAAGCCGGCCCGCGGAAATTGCCCCGCGCATCCGCCCCGCACGGGAACCCGCACAGGCTAGGCTGCGTGATGGATGTCAGAGCATCCGAATACCCACAACAACGAACAAGCTCCCACGCATGGACACCCCTAGTGGTCTAGTCCACAATGGCAGGGAGCATGACACAGAACCTCCGCCTTCCCCGCACAGGAAGGCGGACCGAGGACCCGGAGCTCTCTGCCCTGACTGCCCCGGTCCTCACCTTCGGCCGACGGGACCGCACACCCCGTGGCCGATATTGCTCCGGGCTGCGGTGCCGGGAGGGTTGAGGGTCCCTCCCAGGCGCCGCGGCCCGCGGGTGTTTTCCGGACACTCCGGCTGCCCGGGTACGCTCACGGACGTGCCCTCCATGAACGAACTCGTACGCCAGCACACCGCACTCGACGACTCCGACCTCGAGTGGCTCCACCTGCTGGTCTCGGAGTGGCAGCTGCTCTCCGACCTCTCCTTCGCCGACCTGGTCCTGTGGGTGCCCACCCGTGACGGCGCGCGTTACGTCTCCGTCGCCCAGATGCGTCCCAACACCGGCCCCACCTCCTACCAGGACGACATGGTCGGCCACCTCGTCCCGCGCGGCCGCCGCCCGCTGCTGGACGCGGCCCTGGACGAAGGCCGGATCGTGCGCGAGGGCGACCCGGAATGGCGCGAGGAGGTCCCCGTACGGGTCGAGTCGATCCCCGTGCGGCGGGAGGGCCGCGTCCTCGGCGTCATCGCCCGCAACACCAACCTGCTCACCGTGCGCACCCCGAGCCGGCTGGAGCTGACCTACCTGCAGAGCGCCTCCGACCTCGCGCAGATGATCGCGGCGGGCTCCTTCCCGTTCCCCGACCAGCAGATGGACATGGACGCGGCCCCGCGCGTCGGCGACGGCCTGATCCGGGTCGACGGCGACGGCCTCGTCCAGTACGCCTCCCCGAACGCGCTCTCCGCGTACCACCGGATGGGGCTCGCCTCCGACCTGGTCGGTCAGCACCTCGGCCTCACCACCGCCGAACTCGCCCCGACCCGGGGCCCGGTGGACGAGGCGCTCGCCAAGGTCGCCAGCGGCTGGGCGCCCCGCGAGTTCGAGATCGAGGCCAACGACGGGGTCATCCAGTTCCGGGCCATCCCGCTCAAGCCCAAGGGCACCCGCATCGGTGCGCTGGTGCTGCTGCGGGACGTGACCGAACTGCGCCGCCGCGAGCGTGAGTTGATCACCAAGGACGCGACCATCCGGGAGATCCACCACCGGGTGAAGAACAACCTCCAGACGGTGGCGGCCCTGTTGCGCCTGCAGGCCCGGCGCATCGAGTCGGAACGCGGCCGGGAGGCGCTGGAGGAGGCGGTCCGCCGGGTCGGCTCGATCGCCATCGTCCATGAGACGCTGTCCCAGAACCTGGACGAGCGGGTGGAGTTCGACGAGATCGCCGACCGTGTGCTGGCGATGGTCGCCGAGATCTCCCCGGGCAAGGTCGCCGGCCGGCGCAGCGGACGCTTCGGCATCCTGGACGCCGAGGTCGCCACCCCGCTCTCCATGGTCCTCACCGAGATCCTGCAGAACGCCCTGGAGCACGGCTTCCGCGAGGGCGAGACCGGCACGGTCGAGGTCTCGGCCGTCCGCGGCGGCACGACCAAGGAAGCCCGGCTCCTCGTCACCGTCCAGGACGACGGCGTCGGCCTGCCCGCCGGATTCGACCCGCACACCTCGGGCAACCTGGGCCTGCAGATCGTGCGGACGCTGGTGGAGGGGGAGTTGGGCGGGACCTTCGACATGGTCCCCGCTCCCGGCCGCGGGACACAGGTGATCCTCGACATCCCGGTGCGCGCCCACAAGTGAGCCGTGCGGCTGCGCCGCGGGCGGCGAGCCGGGCGCAGCCGCTCGGCGGACCGCGCACAGCACGAAGCCCCGGACCGTTCAGGGGTCCGGGGCTCGAATGCTCGTTGCCAGCGTGTGCTGCGCATCGGGGGTACTGCGCGCTGCGGCTCGGGGGCGGGAGATGCGTACTCGCTGTACGCGCCGCCAAGCTCAGGCTTGCGGGGCGGGTGTCGTCAGGCGGTTGCCTGGCGGGCCCGGTTGCGGGCGGCGCGACGCTTCATGGCACGGCGCTCGTCCTCGCTGAGGCCACCCCAGACGCCGGAGTCCTGGCCGGACTCGAGCGCCCACTGCAGACACTGCTCCATAACCGGGCAGCGACGACAGACGGCCTTGGCTTCCTCGATCTGCAGCAGCGCAGGACCGGTGTTGCCGATGGGGAAGAAGAGCTCGGGGTCTTCCTCGCGGCAAACGGCGTTGTGACGCCAGTCCATGGCTGCTACCTCTCCTTGGTATTACATGCAGGTTGCTTGTGAATGTGAACGCTTTCACGAATCCCTCAACAAGTGAAGGGCCACCAGCCAGATGCACTGGCGTTGGTCCTGTGTGTGAAGAGGGGTTCCGGTGATCAGTGGATGCCGGTGTTGCGGGCTGTCCCGATCGCCACGTAGAGACTCGCAAACCTCAGCGGCGGATACAACCCCTACCGGAAAGTTTTTTTTGATTCCTCGGTGTCGACTAGGTCACAGCCGTACTTCCATGGGGTGGACCCTGGCCTAAACGTTCGAGTGAAAGGACTTCAGCCCTTTCTGCTCACACAATCACACGCAGTGCACGGCGTACGCCTGTGAACGTCACGCTGGTTCGCAGCCCCAGGTGGTCACCGTCCATCTGGAGGGGCAACGGGACCTTCGAATGCAAGGTGAACTGGTCCAGGTCGTGCAGTGAGACCGCATGCTTTCCCTGGGGTCCCCGCTCGGGGGACGAAGTGAGCAACTGGGTGCCATATCGGGCAACCGAGGCTGTGGACAGACGGCTGAGACCGAGTACGTCGAGCCCGGTATCGAACGAGGCCTTAGGTGACGCGTACACCGGGCGATTACCCAGATAGGTCCACGGAGCCGTGTTGCAGACTATGGAGAGGACCAAATCCGTCACCGGTTCGGCGTCCGGCCGCTCCAGGGTGATCGAACCGTGCCGGCGCTGTGATTCACCCAACAACTGACGGACGGCCTGGCGGATGTAAAGAGCGTGCGTGGATTTCCTGCCGCGTTCACGCTGTTGCTCCACACGCCCCACCACTCCGGCGTCGAAGCCGAGCCCGGCGTTGAAGGTGAACCAGCGCGAGGGCACCGCCTCGTCCTCGGTGCCGGGCGTGCCGGCCGCCAGACCCAGACCGACCGTGCGTTCGCGGCCCTCACGCAGCGCGTCCAGCAGGGCGCCGGTGGCCTCCACGGGATGGTTGGGAAGGTCCAGGGCCCGGGCGAAGACGTTGGTGGAACCGCCGGGGACCACCGCGAGACGGGGCAGCTTCTCCGGATCCGGGCCGGCGTGCAGCAGTCCGTTCACGACCTCGTTGACCGTGCCGTCCCCGCCGAGGGCCACCACCAGGTCGACGTTGCCGCTCTCGGCGGCCTGCCGCCCCAGGTCACGTGCGTGTCCGCGGTACTCGGTGGTGACCGCCTCGAGCTTCATCTCGCTGGCGAGCGCGTGGATGAGGACGTCACGCGTCCGTGCACTGGTGGTGGTTGCCGCCGGATTGACCACGAGAAGTGCACGCATGAGGTGCAGGGTACCTACTGGGCGGTACCGGGCACAGGTCGAGGTGGGGATCGGGTAAGAGATCGCGAGGTGAGCCTCGACACGGGCGGACCCGGGCGCGGCGACCGTGCGGGCTACCCTTCAGGGGTGAGCAGTGAGCAGACCCCCGCAGCCCCGGAGACCGCAGACCCCCGCCCGCGCCGGCTGACGTACGCCGCCGCACTCGCCGCCCTCGAAGGGCTGGCACTGGTGGCCGGCGGGGTCTGGATGCTCGTCCTCGGGATCTCCGGAGACCCGGACGACCGTCAGCAGGCCGTCACCGGCGGAGTCACGCTGATGGTGCTCGCACTGCTGCCGCTGCTCGCCGCGCGCGGCCTGTGGGGCCTGCGCGGCTGGAGCCGGGGACCCGCCGTCATCACGCAGATCATGGCGCTGCCGGTGGCCTACAACCTGCTCAAGGCCGACAGCATGGCCATCCCGGCGGGCATCGCGCTGGCCGCCGTCGCCATCGCCTCCCTCGTGCTGCTGGTCAACGGGGAGACGACCCGGGCCCTCGGGATCCGGGGGCCCGGCCGCACACCGCAGTAGAGCGGCTGCGGGGCGGCCGCTACTCCTCGACGAGCAGCTTCTCCCGCAGCTGGGCCAGGGTGCGCGCAAGGAGCCGGGAGACGTGCATCTGCGAGATGCCGACCTCCTGCGCGATCTGCGACTGCGTCATGTTGCCGAAGAACCGCAGCAGCAGGATCCGCTTCTCCCGGGGCGGCAGGTCCTCCAGGAGCGGCTTGAGCGACTCCCGGTACTCGACGCCCTCCAGCGCCTCGTCCTCCGCGCCGAGGGTGTCCGCGACCGCGGGGGACTCGTCGTCGGTGTCGGGGACGTCCAGCGACAGGGTGGAGTACGCGTTCGCGGACTCCAGGCCCTCCAGGACCTCCTCCTCCGAGATCGCCAGCTTCTCGGCGAGCTCGTGCACCGTGGGTGAGCGGCCGTGCTGCTGTGACAGCTCGGCCGTCGCGGTGGTCAGCGCGAGGCGCAGCTCCTGGAGTCTGCGCGGTACCCGGACCGCCCAGCCCTTGTCGCGGAAGTGCCGCTTGATCTCGCCGACGACCGTCGGGGTCGCGTACGTGGAGAACTCCACTCCGCGCTCCGGGTCGAAACGGTCGACCGACTTGATCAGGCCGATGGTGGCGACCTGGGTGAGGTCGTCCAGCGGCTCGCCGCGGTTGCGGAAGCGGCGGGCGAGGTGCTCGACCAGCGGCAGATGCATGCGGACCAGCCGGTTGCGCATCTCCGCGTACTCGGCGCTGCCGTCGTCCAGTTGCCGCAGCTCGACGAACATCGCCCGCGCCCCGCTGCGGTCCGTCGCCGACGTGGGCGAGGGTGTGTGCTGTGTGCCCGGCACGCTCTGCTCGCCGTCTCGCTCGTGCTCGCTCATTGTCCCGCCCGTCGCCCTCTGTCGAGCCCTCGCCTGCGCTCGGCCCGGGGGCGAGCCCCCGATCCGCCCCTCCCGGGGCGAGCCCTGCCCGGCACCGCCCGGCATGCTCGCCTGCACGGAGGACGAGTCGTCCTCCGGATGCGGCCGGGCCTGCTCGGGAATGCCGTCGATGTTGTCCGCCAGGTGTCGGGAACCGTCCGGAGAGACTGGCACGTCGGCGCTCCCGGCCGGCAGCTCCTGTGTGCCGCGCTCTTCGTCCCGCACCGGCCCGTCCCCGTTCCTCACGCCGGCCCGGGTCCCGCGCCGCGCTGTTTGTAGAGGCTGATCGACACGGTCTTGTCCTCGTCGACGGCGGAGGACACCTTGCCCGCGAGGGCGGACAGGACGGTCCAGGCGAAGGTGTCCCGCGAGGGGGCGTGGCCGTCCGTGGTCGGTGCCGAGACGGTGACTTCGAGCGAGTCGTCGACGAGGCGGAAGACGCAACTGAGCACCGAGCCGGGCACGGCCTGCTGGAGCAGGATCGCGCAGGCCTCGTCCACCGCGATGCGCAGGTCCTCGATCTCGTCCAGGGTGAAGTCCAAACGGGCCGCGAGGCCGGCCGTGGCCGTCCGCAGCACCGACAGGTAGGCACCCGCAGCCGGCAGCCGGACTTCCACGAAGTCCTGGGTCGCGGGCTCGCCTGCGATCTGGGACACCCTCACCTCCAAGGTGGTACAAGCTTTTCGGGGCCGAGGGTCGCCCCCCGGGGTAACGCGTGTGTGGTGCAGCGGTGACGCTATCGCGCTCTCACGTTTCCTGTCCCCGGGACCCCAACCCCCTGGCGTCACTCACAGTAAAGCTGTGAACACGCTCCGTGTCTAGGGGTGTGCGGAGCCAAAGGGGAAGAAGGCGCGCCGGGTTGACGTACCCAGGCGTCGGACGGTCGAACCGTACCCGCCCGGCGGCGGGGACGTCTCATGAGTTCAACGCACACACCGCCCCGGAAGTTCGCCCGTCGGCGAACCGGCCGCGAACGGGCCCGCCGCAGGGGGTCAGACGAGGACGTGGTCGACGAAGCACCAGCGCCAGTTCTCGCCCGGCTCGAACGTCCGCATCACCGGGTGGCCGGACTCCTTGTGGTGCGCCGTGGCGTGCCGGCTCGGGGAGGAGTCGCAGCAGCCGACATGGCCGCACGTCATGCACAGCCGCAGCTGTACCGGGTGGGTGCCGTCCCGCAGACACTCTGGACAGGTCTCGCCGAGCGGGGCGGGTTCGGGGTCGGGCAGCGCGTCGGCGTGCGTGCACTGTTTCATGATTGCCAGATTACGACGGGTGTGCGGACGCCCGCGCGAAAAAGAAAGCGGCGAGACATGGACGTGATGCCACTGCTGTTGCTGGTGGCCGGCAGTGCGGCGATCGCGGCGGCGGCCCGGCGCATCCCGGTCCCGGCGCCGCTGCTGCTGGTGGCCGTGGGCCTGGCGGTGTCGTACCTGCCCGGGGTCCCGGACTACACCCTGGACCCGGACGTCGTCCTGCCGCTCCTGCTGCCGCCGCTGCTTTACACCTCGGCCACCGACAGCTCCTATCTGGACCTGCGTGCCCAGCTGCGACCGGTGGCGCTGCTGTCGGTCGGGTACGTGCTCTTCGCGACGTTCGCCGTCGGCTGGGCGGCCTACCTCATCGTGCCCGGGCTGCCGCTGACGGCGGCGCTCGTGCTGGGCGCGGTGGTGGCGCCGCCGGACGCGGTCGCGGCCACCGCGGTGGCCCGCCGGGTCGGCCTGCCGTCGCGGATCACCACCATCCTCCAGGGTGAGTCGCTGTTGAACGACGCCACCGCGATCACCGCCTACAAGGTGGCCCTCGCGGTCGTCGTCGGCGAGGGCGCCTCGTGGGGCGGCGGCATCGAGGAGTTCCTGGTCGCGGCGGTCGGCGGGGTCGCCGCGGGGCTGATCCTGATGGCCCCCCTGCACTGGCTGCGCACCCACCTCAGGGAACCCCTCCTGCAGAACACGCTCTCCCTGCTGATCCCGTTCGTCGCCTACTCGGCCGCCGAGCAGTTCCACGCCTCCGGGGTGCTCGCCGTGGTCGTCGTGGCGCTGTACCTGGGCCACCGCGCGTGGGAGGTCGACTTCGCGACCCGTCTCCAGGAGGAGGCGGTGTGGAAGATGGTCGCCTTCGTCCTGGAGTCCGCCGTCTTCGCGCTGATCGGCCTCCAGCTCCCGGTGGTGCTGCGCGGCCTCGGCGACTACGAGGGCATGGACGCCGCCTGGTACGCCGTCGCCCTCTTCCTCGTGGTCGTGGCGGCGCGTTTCCTGTGGGTGTACCCGGCGACCTTCCTTCCGCGGATGGTCTCGGCGCGGATCCGCGCGCGGGAGGACAACCCGACCTGGCGCGGACCGGTCGTCATCGGCTGGGCCGGCATGCGGGGCGTGGTGTCGCTCGCCATCGCCTTCTCCATCCCGCTCACCGTGGAGGGCGGCGACGCGCCCTTCCCGCACCGCAATCTCATCCTCTACCTCACCTTCACGACCGTCATCGGCACCCTGGTGGTGCAGGGACTGACGCTGCCGCCGCTGATCCGCCTGCTGAAGTTCCCCGAGGCCGACCCGCAGGCCGCGACGCTCGCCGAGGCCAACGCTCAGGCGCAGGCCTCGCGGGTCGCCGAGGAGCGGCTGGACGCCCTGCTGGCCGACGGACGCAACGCCCTCCCCCCACCTCTCGCCGACCGGCTGCGCAGCGTCCTGGAGCGCCGCCGCAACGCCGTCTGGGAGCGCCTCGGGCAGGTCAACCCGGTCACCGGGGAGACCGTCGACGACACCTACCGGCGTCTGTCCCGGGAGATGATCAGTGCCGAGCGCGAGGTGTTCGTCCGGCTCCGCGACGGCCGCTACATCGACGACGAGATGCTGCGCACGTTGCTGCGCCGACTCGACCTGGAGGAGGCGGCGGCGTTCCGGGAGGCGACCTGAACGCCCGAGCGGGAGGGACGGCGGCGGGTCCGGGCGGGCGGCACGCCCGGCCTCACCCGGCGAACGGCGAGCCCGTCACGACGGCCGCGAGCCGTGTCCCGGGTGCGAAGGCCCCCTCCTCGGCCAGCACGGCCAGGGCGTAGAGCGACTTGGCGACATAGAGACGTTCGACGGGCAGCCCGTGGCGGCGTTCGAAATCCGCCGCGAAGGCCTCCAGCTCGGGGGTGACCCGGGCGTATCCGCCGAAGTGGAAACGCTCGTCGAGCCTCCAGTCGCCTCGCCGGCCCCCGAACGCCTCCTCCTGCAGGGCCCGTATCCCCTCGCCCAGGAAACCGCCCCTGAGGACCGGTATGCCGAGCGCCCGCCGGCCGGGGGCGAGACCGGCGGCCAGGCCCGCGAGCGTGCCGCCGGTGCCGCACGCGAGGGCGACGACGTCGGCGTGGTCGCGCAGTTCCTCACCCAGCGCCCGGCAGCCGCGGACCGCCGCCGCGTTGCTGCCGCCCTCGGGGACGACGTACGCGTCCTGGGCGCCGGCCGCCCGCAGGACGGCCGCGAGGGTGTCGGGCTCGGTCTTGCGGCGGTACGTGGCGCGGTCCACGAAGTGCAGACGCATACCGTCCGCGGAGCACCGGGCCAGCGAGGGGTTCAGCGGCCGGCCGGCCAGCTCGTCGCCGCGCACCACGCCGACCGTGGGCAGCCCCAGGAGGCGGCCGGCGGCGGCCGTGGCCCGCAGATGGCTGGAGTAGGCGCCGCCGAAGGTGAGGAGTGTCCGGCCGGCCGCCCGCTCCAGGTTGGGCGCGAGCTTGCGCCACTTGTTGCCGATCAGCTCGGGATGGATCAGGTCGTCCCGCTTCAGCAGCAGCCGTACGCCGTGCCGGGCGAACCGGTCGTCGGTCACCTCCTGGAGAGGGGAGGGCAGTCGGGGGCGCAGGTCGGTCACCCGCCCATTGTCGAACATCGTTCGGTGAAACGTGCCTGTTCCCAGGCCCGCGATGATCCATTCCCGCTCTTTCGGGTAATAGCACGAGCACACACCGTGATGGAAGGCTTGCCGCGTGAACGAAGTGCACCGGCGCAGTTCGGCGCCCGTGCATGAATCGGGAGGGCATTTCTCATGTCGGTAGGCGAAGAGGTCCGCACGGAGTCGGGCAAGCCGCAGCAGAGCCTCGGCACTGCGGCCGCGCGGAACCTGGCCACCACGACCAAGTCCGCGCCGCAGATGCAGGAGATCAGCTCCCGCTGGCTGCTGCGGAATCTGCCCTGGGTGGATGTGCAGGGCGGGACGTACCGCGTCAACCGGCGTCTGACGTACGCGGTGGGCGACGGCCGCATCACGTTCGTCAAGACCGGCGACCGCGTCGAGGTCATCCCGGCGGAGCTGGGCGAACTGCCCGCACTGCGCTCCTACGAGGACGAGGAGGTCCTCGCGGAACTCGCCCAGCGCTGCCGGCAGCGGGAGTTCGGCCCCGGCGAGGTGATCGCCTCCTTCGGCAGCCGGAGCGAGGAGGCCTACCTGCTGGCGCACGGCCGCGTGGAGAAGGTCGGCACCGGCCCCTACGGCGACGACCAGGTGCTCGGGGTTCTCGCCGACGGCGCGTACTTCGGCGACCAGTCGCTGCTCGACGCGGACGCCATCTGGGAGTACACGGCCCGCGCCGACACCGCCTGCACGGTGCTGGTCCTCGCCCGGCAGGACGTCGAACAGATCGCCGAGCGCGCCGAGTCGCTGGGCGAGCACCTCCGGCGGTTGCGCGCGATTCCCGAGCAGCGCACCAACAAGTACGGCGAGAAGGAGGTCGACCTCGCCGCGGGCCACGCCGGCGAGCAGGACATCCCGCACACCTTCGTGGACTACGACGCGAGGCCCCGCGAGTACGAACTGAGCATCGCGCAGACCGTCCTGCGCATCCACTCGCGGGTGGCCGACCTGTACAACCAGCCGATGAACCAGACCGAGCAGCAGCTGCGGCTGACGGTCGAGGCGCTCAAGGAGCGCCAGGAGCACGAGCTCGTCAACAACCGGGAGTTCGGGCTGCTCCACAACTGCGAGTACGACCAGCGCCTCCAGCCGCACGACGGCGTGCCCAGCCCCGACGACCTGGACGAACTGCTGAGCAGGCGGCGGGGCACCAAGCTGCTGCTCGCCCACCCGCGCGCGATCTCCGCGATCGGCCGCGAGCTCAACAAGCGCGGACTCGTCCCCGAGACGATCGACGTCGGCGGCAACCGGATCCCAACGTGGCGCGGGGTGCCGATCTACCCGTGCAACAAGATCCCGGTCACCGAGGCCCGCACCAGCTCGATCATCGCGATGCGACTGGGCGAGCAGGACCAGGGCGTCATCGGGCTGCGTCAGTCGGGTCTGCCGGACGAGATCGAGCCGAGCCTGTCCGTGCGGTTCATGGGCATCAACGAACAGGCCATCATCAAGTACCTGGTCACGGCCTACTACTCGGCCGCCGTCCTGGTGCCGGACGCGCTGGGCGTCCTGGAGAACGTCGAGATCGGCCGCTGGCGGTGACCTCCGCCGTCAGGCGGCAGCAAGGCGGGGCGCGGGAAGGGCGGGGGCCCGTCGGGAGCCAGGACGACAGCGGTGCGGGGCCGGCCGACGGGCAGGAGGCGGCGGCCGTCCTGGAGGGGTCCCGGGCCTCGGTGGATCCGGAACTGCGCTCGGCGATCGACTCGTTGCCCGGCTCCCTGCGAAGGGTCGCGCTCTACCACTTCGGGTGGCAGCACGCCGACGGCACCCCGGCGGCGGGCAACGCGGGCAAGGCGATCCGTCCGGCCCTCGTGCTCGCCGCGGCCGCGGCGCTCGGCGGCCCGGCGGCCCGCGCGGCGGCCGTCCGGGCCGCGGCGGCGATCGAACTGGTCCACAACTTCACGCTGTTGCACGACGACGTGATGGACCGGGACACCACCCGCCGCCACCGCCCCACCGCCTGGACCGTGTTCGGCGACGCCGACGCGATCCTCACCGGAGACGCCCTGCAGGCACTCGCCCTCGGGATGCTCGCCGCGGACCCGCACCCCGCGTCCGCGGGGGCCGCCGCCCGTGTCGCGGCCTGTGTGGTCGAGCTGTGCGCCGGCCAGCAGGCGGACACGGCCATGGAAAGGCGTGGCCCCACCGAGATCACCCTCGACGAGGTGCTCGCGATGGCCGAGGCCAAGACGGGCGCGCTGCTCGGCTGCGCCTGTGCGGTGGGCGCGCTGTATGCCGGGGCGACGGAAGCGGACGTCGACGCGCTGGACGCGTTCGGCCGGGAGGCCGGACTCGCCTTCCAGCTCATCGACGACGTCATCGGCGTCTGGGGCGACCCGCGGCAGACCGGCAAACCGGCCGGCGCCGACCTCGCCGCCCGCAAGAAGTCCCTGCCGGTGGTCGCCGCGCTCACCTCCGGCACCCCGGCGGCCGGGGAGCTGGCCGAGCTGTACGCGGCGCCCTACCGGCCGGCCGACCTGGACCGCACGACGCTGGCCGTCGAACGGGCCGGCGGCCGTGCGTGGGCGCAGGAGCAGGCGGCCGACCGCATGTCCCGCGCCCTGCACGAACTGACCCGGGCCGTCCCGGACCCGGAGTCGGCGGGCGCTCTGCTGTCCCTGGCCGAGTTCGTGACCCGGCGCAGCGCGTAGGCGGAAGGGGAGCTCCCGCCGGGGAGCGGGGGGCGGGGGGCGGGGGCGGGGGCGGGGAGGGGGCGGGGGACGGGGAGGACGAGGGGGGAGGACTGGCGGCGCGTCCGAGCCCGGCGGCCCGTCGCCCGCGGCGAGGCCCCAGGCGCCGCGGCGAGGCCCCAGGCGCCGCGGCGAGACCCCAGGCGCCCCGGCCTGGCGACGTTCGCCGACGCCGCAGGGAACGGCCGCCCGGGGGCGTCAGGGCCGCTCCGGGACCACCGTCGCCACGATGCGGTCGATCAGCCCCTCCGGCACGGAGACCCCGGGCAGGACGCCGTCCAGGACGGCCGGCAGGGTCAGGTGTTCCAGGAGCAGGCCGAGCATCGCGAGGTAGAGGACCACCACGGTCTCGTCGCCGCCGGGCAGGCCCGCCGAACGGTGGAAGTCCATCCCGTCCCGGAGGTCGCCGCGTACGGACGCCGTGAAGGAGGACCGCAGTTCAGGACGCCGGGTCGCCTCGAGGCGCATCTCCATCAGGGCGAGATAGCCCGTCCGGTCACGGGTCGCGCGGGCCATCAGGTCGTGCATGAACGCGGCGACCAGCGCGCGGTCGCGCGGCTGTGCCATCAGCCCGCCGAGCACTTCGGGGTCGGGCGCCAGCCGGACATGCAGCCGTGCGTCGATCTGCCGGAGCAGGTCGTCCCGCCCGGTGAAGTAGTTGGAGGCCGTGCCCACCGGCACCGCGGCCGCCGAGTCCACCGCACGGAAGGTCAGCCCCCGCGCCCCCTCACGGGCGAGCACCTCGACCCCGGCGTCGACCAGGGCCGCCCGGCGCTCCGGATTTCCGGCCATACGGAATCCTCTCTCTCACTTGCCGCGGTACCCGAACCGCACCACGCAATCCCCTTGCACCACTACACCTGAAGTACTACAACTGGAGTGGTTCGGAGCAGCCTACGGAAAGAGACCCACTTGCGAAAGCTCACCTACTACATCGCCTGCTCCGTCGACGGCTTCATCGGCGACGCCACCGGCGATGCCACGGCGATGCTCTCCTACGTCGACGAGGAGTTCCTGGACTTCCTGAAGTCGGAGTACCCGGAGACCGTGCCGACCTTCGGCCGGCGTGCCCTGGGCTTCGACGACCTGGAGAACAAGCGGTTCGACACGATCATCCAGGGCCGGGTCAGCTACGACCTGGCACTGAAGGAGGGCAACGTCAGCCCGTACGCCCATCTGCGCCAGTACGTCGCCTCCCGCACCCTCGCCGTGTCGCCGACCCCGGAGGTGGAGATCGTCGGGGAGGGGCTGCTCGACACGGTGCGCGAGCTGAAGGCGCAGGACGGCGGTCTGGACATCTACCTGTGCGGCGGCTCCCGTCTGGCGGGGGAGCTGTTCGAGGAGATCGACCAGCTGGTGATCAAGACGTACCCGATCGTCTACGGCACCGGCATGCCGATGTTCGGCGCCGACTGCGACGTCGCCCGCTTCGCTCTCGGCGAGGTGCGCTCCTTCGGCAACGGCGCCGTGGTGCGCACCTACGACCGGGCGCGCTGACTCACCGGTGCACGCGGGGAGCGCTCGCGCCCGGGCCGCCCTACCCTGAGGTCATGGACAGGGAACAACGTGTGTGTCCCGCCTGTGGGCAGCCCGTGCAGTCCGTCGTCCGGCGGCACAAGACGCTGGGTGCGTGGGTGCCGCGCTGGACGGCGGGGCCGTGCCACAACCAGGAGTGCGAGGCGTACGCGGACGCGGCCGCCGAGCCCGACCAGAAGCCCGAGGCCCCCGCCGCCCCCGCCTCGTGACACGTGGCGTCGTGACGTCGGGCCCCTTGACGTCGGGCCCCTTGACGTCGGGCCTCGTGACACCGGATGACGCCCGCTCGCCTCCCGCCTCCCGCCAGTCCGCCGTCCGCCGCGCCCGCTGCCGGGCGGGCGGCCCCTGGTCGGCAGGAGATCGGGAGGTCAGGAGGTCAGGAGGCGGTCCGCGGCAGACCGCCGGTCTCCGGGTCGCGTCCGGTCAGGCAGTACAGGCCGCCGGCCGGGTCGCGCATCACCGTCCAGTGCGGCTCGCGGGCGACCAGGAGCGCGCCGAGCCGCTCATGGCGGGCGCGCACCGCGTCGACCTCCGTCCCGCACGCCAGGTCGAGATGGGCCGAGGCCCGATCCGCGCCGCCGGCGCGTTCCTCGTCGAGCCGCTGGAGCAGGATGCGGATCGGCAGCCCGGCAGGCTGTTCGACCACGTGGAACTCGGACCGCGAGCCCGGCCGGGACGACCAGTCGGGCAACAGTGCGCTCCAGAAGGCGACTTCGGTATCGAACACGGACGGCGCGAGATCAAGGCACACCTGGTCCAGCCGGCTGTCCGCCACCACGGGCGGCCGCTTCGCCTCCCTCTCCCACGGCACCGCGCAGAACGACAGCCCGCCCGGGGAGCGCAGCACGGACCAGCCCTCGTGCGCGGCGGCCGTCCCCGCCCCCAGCCGTGACGCCTCGGCCGCGAACGCGGGCACGTCCTCGACGGCCAGGTCGAGATGCGCGCCGCCGTCGCCGGCCATGACCCCCTGGACCTTCACGCAGGCGTCCGCGCCGTCCCGCGGCACCAGTGTGACGAACTCACCCTCGTCGCCGCGCAGTCCGGACAGGCCGGTGTCGGTGACCGCGGTCCAGAACGCGCACGCCCGCTCGAAGAGGTGGGCGGGCCGGTCGACGAAGGCGTACGTCCAGCGGACGGCGGGGGCAGGGCGGACAACCGGGGTGCTCATGGAATGATCGTAGAGCGGCGGCGGGAGCGGGAGCCGCCCTTCTCAAGCGCCGGGACGCCCGGCGCCTTCCTTGCGCTCCATGAACCGCAGCAGGTTCCCGGCCGGGTCCCGGAACGCGCAGTCGCGCACGCCGTACGGCTGGTCCGTCGGCTCCTGGAGCACCTCGACGCCGGCCTCCTGCACGCGCGCGTGCAGCGCGTCGCAGTCGGCGGTGGTGAAGATGACCCCGCGCAGCATGCCCTTGGCGAGCAGCCGGGCCAGCGCGTCCTTGTCGGCGGGTGAGGCGTCGGGATCGGCGCCCGGCGGTTCCAGCACGATGCTGACGTCCGGCTGGAGCGGTGAGCCGAGGGTCACCCAGCGCATCCCCTCGAAGCCGACGTCGTTGCGGACCTCCAGCCCGAGGACGTCACGGTAGAAGTACACGGCCTTGTCGTGGTCGTCCACGGCGATGAAGCACTGGTGCAGCAGCAGGTCCATGGTGTCCAGCCTTAAGGGCGCAGAGGGGGTCCGGAGCGTAGCGGGCGGGTGAACTTGCGGGCCACGCACGGCGGGATCACCGCGCTCGGCTCGTGCGACCGTGCCCGGTACGCGCTCGGGGTCTCGCCGACCAGCTCGGTGAACCGGGCGCTGAACGAGCCGAGCGAGGTGCAGCCGACCGCCATGCACACCTCGGTCACGGTGAGGTCGCCCCGGCGCAGCAGGGCCTTGGCGCGCTCGACCCTGCGGGTCATCAGGTAGCTGTAGGGCGTCTCGCCGTAGGCCTCCCGGAAGCTGCGCTGGAAGTGGCCGCAGGACATCAGCGCGGTGCGCGCGAGTGCGGCGACGTCGAGCGGTTCGGCGTACTCACGGTCCATGCGATCCCGTGCCTGCCGCAGTCTGACCAGGTCCTCCCGTTTCACCCTGCCAGCATGGCACGGTGACGCGCCCGGCGGGTACGGGGCGCCGGCAGGGCTTCGCCCGCGCTTCGCCTCGCGTACACGGGCGTCTGATCCCCTGGGGGCGACGGATCGACGTCGCGGGGTTTCCGGCCGCCCGGCCCGGCGCCGCGGCCCTCTGGGGTGCGGCGGGGCGTCGGCGGGCGCATGGTGAACGCATGGCTGGTCACCTCGCCGTCCATACACGGGCCCGAGGTCCGAGACCGGGAGGTAGAGGGCATGGCGATACCGCCCCCGCAGTCCGAGCTGGCCGATCTGCGCGTCGACTACAGCGACCACGACGAACCCGTTCTCATCCGGCCCGACGGGACCCCGGTCGACACCTGGCGGGAGAACTACCCCTACGCGCAGCGCATGGAGCGCAGGGAGTACGACTGGCACAAGCGGCTCCAGCAGATCGAGTTGCTGAAGCTGCAGAGCTGGATCAAGGACACGGGACGCAGACTCGTCATCGTCTTCGAAGGCCGCGACGCGGCCGGCAAGGGCGGCACGATCAAGCGGTTCACCGAGCACCTCAACCCGCGAGGCGCCCGGGTGGTGGCTCTGGAGAAGCCGACCGAGCGGGAGCGGGGGCAGTGGTACTTCCAGCGGTACGTCGAGCAGTTGCCGACCGCGGGCGAGATCGTGCTTTTCGACCGGTCCTGGTACAACCGGGCCGGG
The DNA here is from genome assembly GCF_052543235.1 of Streptomyces sp. SAS_272. NCBI lineage: Bacteria > Bacillati > Actinomycetota > Actinomycetes > Kitasatosporales > Streptomycetaceae > Streptomyces > Streptomyces sp. SAS_272. The sequence goes on from NZ_JBMNDR010000078.1 coordinate 16,932, forward strand.
GTCGAGCGGGTCATGGGCTTCTGCACCGACGACGAGTACCGGCGCTTCGCCCGCCAGGCGCCGATGTTCGAGCGGATGCTCGTGGACGACGGCGTCGACCTGGTGAAGTTCTGGTTCTCGGTGTCGCAGAGCGAGCAGCGGACCCGCTTCACGATCCGCCGGATCGACCCCGTGCGGCAGTGGAAGCTGAGCCCGATGGACCTCGCCTCGCTGGACCGCTGGCACGACTACACCGCGGCCAAGGTCGCCATGTTCCACGACACGGACACGGCGTGGGCGCCCTGGACCGTGGTCAAGAGCAACGACAAGAAGCGGGCCCGTGTGGAGGCCATGCGCAGCGTGCTGGCCCGGTTCGCCTACGCCGACAAGGACGAGGAGGTCGTCGGCACCCCGGATCCGCGCGTCGTGGGCGCCGCGGCGGGGCTGCTGGAGGCGGGCGAGGCCGACACGACGGACCGGTCCCGGCCGCGCTGCGCGAGGGATGACCCGGCGGACGTGACGTGACCGGCACGGGCCCTGCCCCGGGCCCTGCCGGGTGGACGGGCACGGGCCCCCGCCCCGGGCCCCGCCGGGCGGGCGCACGCGGTACGCCGGGAACGTGACCGCGCCGCGCGCCACGCGCCGCGCATCAGGGCCGCGCCCTCGCACCCGCACGTCATCGCGTGGGTACCCCGGGACCTCTCACCAGGACCGCCCACCCGGACCTCGCGACCCCGCACGCGGACCTCGCGACCCCGCCCCCGGCCCGCACGGCGCCGAACGACACCGCACCCGGACCGCGGACGGCCGCCGAGGTGTGGCGGCCTGCGGGCCGGGTGCGGGGAGAGTGACGCTGCGGCCGAAAGAAACGCAGGTCAGGGGGTGCGGAGAAGGTCAGGCCTTCTTCGTCTCCCAGAAGATCTTGTCGATCTGGGCGATGAGTTCCAGGGCCTTCTCACCGGTCTTCGGGTCCGTCGAGGCCTTGGCGGCCGACAGGGCCTTCAGGGTGTCGTTGACCAGCTGGTGCAGCTCCGGGTACTTCTCGAAGTGCGGGGGCTTGAAGTAGTCGCTCCACAGTACGGAGACGTGGTGCTTCGCGAGCTCTGCGCGCTGCTCCTTGATGACGGTGGCGCGCGCCTGGAAGTGCGGGTCGTCGTTGGCGGCCATCTTCTCCTGCACGGCCTTCACCGACTCCGCCTCGATGCGGGCCTGGGCCGGGTCGTACACGCCGCAGGGCAGGTCGCAGTGCGCGCTGACCTTGACCTTGGGGGCAAACAGGCGGGAAAGCATGGAGCGTTCCTTCCTCGTGATCGTCTTCTCAGGTGGGACATTACTCCCTGCGAGACGGCTTTTCGCGGGTGCCCCCTTGGGCTTAGGACAAAAGTCCGGGGTCAGACTGAGACTGGTGGAGGAACGGACCGGGGAGGTGGCGGGCATGCCGGAACCGTCGCAGGAGACCGAGCGGGGGAGGGCGGCCGCGCCCTTCGGGCTGGCCGAGGTGACCGGTCCGTCCATGGTGCCCACGCTCCACCACGGGGATCAGCTGGTGGTGCAGTACGGCGCCCGGGTACGTCCCGGTGACGTGGTGGTGCTGCGGCATCCCTTCCAGCAGGACCTGCTGGTCGTCAAACGGGCCGCGGAGCGCCGCGAGGGCGGTTGGTGGGTGCTCGGCGACAACGCCTTCGCGGGCGGCGACAGCACGGACTACGGCACGGTGCCCGACGAGCTGGTCCTGGGCAGGGTGCGGCTGCGCTACCGCCCGCGGCGGCGGGATCAGCGCTCGCCGCTGGCGATGCTGCGCTGGGCGCTGTCGGCCGCCAGGCCGGTGGGGGGCTTCGGTTCCGTCTCCAGGCGTTTGCGGGCGCGGTAGGCGGCCACGTTGGCGCGGGTGGCGCAGCGGTCGGAGCAGTAGCGCCGGGAGCGGTTGGTCGACGTGTCGAGGTAGGCGTTGCGGCACGGGCTCGCCTCGCACAGGCCCAGCCGGTCCACGCCGTGCTCGGTCAGGTGGAAGGCCAGGCCCATGGCCGCGATCGCCGCGTACCCCGCCGTCGCGTTCGAGGGGTGGTCGGCCAGGTGCATGTGCCACAGCGGACGGCCGTCCTCGTCACGGACGTCGTGACCGGAGATCTGCGGGCTCACCGGGAACTCCAGCAGCAGGGAGTTCAGCAGGTCCACCGCGAGGGTCTCGTCGCCGCCGTCGGCCGCCTCGAAGACCGCGCGCAGCCGGCCGCGGACGGACCGGAACCGGGTGACGTCGGCGTCGGTGGCGCGGCGGGCGGCCGACCGGCTGGCGCCGAAGAGCGCGCGGACGGCCTCCACCGAGGTCAGCGCGTCCTTGCCCCGGGCCGGGTCCTCGCTGTTGACGAGCCGCACGGCGTAATCCGAGTAAAGGGCGAGTTCCACTTGTAGTCCTTACCGAGGGCTCGATGGTCGGGGCACGTGTCGTGGGCGCGGCCGAGTAACGGCTGAGGATGCTCCCAGGGTATTACGCCTGCGCCGGAAGGCGGGCCTCGGCGAATTCGTGGGCGTCCGCTGCGTCCTGTGGGGCTCCCCACCGCACTGGAAGGGTGAGACGGTCCGCCACGGACGGGCCGGGAGAGGGGGAGGGATGACGCGGGGCGCGGAAGCGGCTCTGCACGCCTTCGTCGAGGGAAGACGGACGGCGTTGTTCCGCAGCGCATTCCTGCTGTGCGGCAGCCGCGACGAGGCCGACGACCTCGTCCAGACGACGCTCGTCAAGGTCGTCCTCGGGGCGCGCCGGCACGAGCGGCTGGACAACCTGGAGGCCTACGCACGCAAGACGCTGGTCAACACCTTCATCGCGGGGCGGCGCCGGTTCTGGCGGCGCGAGCGCGCCTACGGAGAGCTGCCCGACGTCGCGGCGCAGCCGACGGACCGGGACACCGGGCTGATGGTCCGCGCCGCGCTCGCCACGCTGCCGCCGAAGCAGCGGGCGGTGCTGGTGTTGCGCTACTGGGAGGACCTGAGCGTCGCCGCGACCGGCGAGCTGCTGGGGATGCGGGAGAGCACGGTCAAGAGCCACACGGCGAGGGGGCTCGCGGCGCTGCGGGCCGCGGTACGGGAGGAATTCGTATGAACGAGCAGGAAACGGTGCAGGATCTGCTGGGGCGCGCCGTCGCCACGGTGGAAGCACCCGTGGGCCGGGGCGGCGAGAGCGTCTTCGCGCACGCCGCGGCGCTACGGCGCCGGCGGCGGGTGGCGGTCGTGGGTGCGGTGGCGGCCGTGGTCGCGGGGGGAGTGGTCCTCGGGTCGGGCGTCCTGCCGGGCGGGACCGGGGGCCGGAGCGCGGCAGCCGCGGGGACCGGCAGCGCGGGGGCCGGCACGGGGGCGGCCGGCTTCGCGAAGCTGCTGCCCGCGGGGGTGGGCAAGGTGCACGAGGTCACGTTGACCAAGGAGGTCGGCTGGAGGAGCTCGCAGCTGACCGGCAAGGGGATTGGACCCTACGACGGGGACTACGCCGTCACGCGGGAAGGGGGCGTCGGTTACATCACGGTCCGCTTGCGCAACCATGCCCAGTTCAGCGGCCTCAGCTCGTGCCCCAAGAGGCCGGACCTCGAGCGGATGGCGGACTGCACCAGCGAGAAGGTGCCCGGGGTCGGAACGCTGTCGATCTGGCGGGTACCGACCAACAAGGGCGTCCCGCCGTCGGCGAACTCTTCCAGGGAGTCGGCGATCAGGTCGCCGTCGTACAGCCGGCTGGAGACCCGGGTGGTACGGGAGGACGGCACAACGCTGCGCATCGTGGTCTACGCGGGCATCCGCGTCGCCGGGAAGCAGAAGCCGCCCCTGAAGACCTTTCCGCTGACGAGGAACCAGCTGCGGCAACTGGCGCTGAACCCCGCACTGTTGCCCTAGACGAACCCGGAAGGGGGCGGTACGGGAATCCCCGTACCGCCCC
>NZ_JBMNDR010000078.1:20839-44847 GCF_052543235.1 Streptomyces sp. SAS_272
CGATCTCCCCCTTCCGCGCGTGCCGTACCGCTACAGCACCTTGGACAGGAACGCCTGCGTCCGCTCGTGCTGCGGGTTGGTCAGGACGTCGCGCGGGTTGCCCGACTCGACGACCACGCCGCCGTCCATGAAGACCAGGCTGTCGCCGACCTCGCGGGCGAAGCCCATCTCGTGCGTGACGACGACCATCGTCATGCCGGACTCGGCGAGGTCGCGCATGACGTCGAGGACGTCGCCGACCAGCTCCGGGTCGAGCGCCGAGGTCGGCTCGTCGAACAGCATCAGCTTCGGGTCCATCGCCAGCGCCCGGGCGATCGCCACGCGCTGCTGCTGGCCGCCGGAGAGCTGCGCGGGGTAGCTCCCGGCCTTGTCGGCGAGGCCGACCCGGTCCAGGAGTTCCCTCGCCCGCTCCTTGGCCTGAGCCTTGCTGAGGCCCTTGACCTGGACCGGGGCCTCGATCACGTTCTCCGCCGCCGTCATGTGCGGGAACAGGTTGAACCGCTGGAACACCATGCCGATGTCCCTGCGCTTCAGCGCGACCTCGCTGTCCTTGAGCTCGTACAGCTTGTCGCCCTTCTGGCGGTAGCCCACCAGGTCCCCGTCGACGTACAGCCGGCCGGCGTTGATCTTCTCGAGGTGATTGATGCACCTCAGGAACGTCGACTTGCCGGAGCCGGACGGGCCGATGAGGCAGAACACCTCGCCGTTCTTGACCTCCAGGTCGATGCCCTTGAGGACCTCGACCGCGCCGAAGGACTTGTGGACGCCCTCGGACTTCACCATCGCGGTCATGCCGCACCCCTTTCGCGGCCGATCGAGAACAGGTTCGCCCGGATCTTCTGGAAGACCGTGGGCGGCAGGCTACGGCTCGAACCGCGGGCGTAGTAGCGCTCCAGGTAGTACTGGAAGACGCTGAAGACGCTGGTCATGACCAGGTACCAGATGGAGGCGACGAACAGCAGCTCCATCACGGCGAACGACGAGGAACCGATCACGGACGTCGAGCGCAGCAGCTCGTTGTACGTCACCACGTACACCAGCGACGAGGTCTTCAGCATGTTGATGAACTCGTTGCCGGTCGGCGGCACGATCACCCGCATCGCCTGCGGGATGACGATCCGGCGCAGCGTCTTGCCGTGGCTCATGCCGAGCGCGTGGGCCGCCTCGGTCTGGCCCTCGTCGACGGCCAGCAGGCCGGCCCGGCAGATCTCGGCCATGTACGCGGCCTCGTTCAGACCCAGGCCGAGCAGGGCGCACATGAACGGCGTCATGACGTCCGTCATCTCGTCCTTGTAGATCGGACCGAGGTTCAGCATCGGGAAGATCAGCGCCAGGTTGAACCACATCAGCAGCTGCACGTACACCGGGGTGCCCCGGAAGAACCAGATGTACAGCCAGGCGACCGTGCTGGTCACCGGGTTCTTCGACAGCCGCATCACGGCCAGCACGACGCCCAGGACGACGCCCAGCACCATGGACAGGATGCTGATCAGCAGGGTGCGCCCGGCGCCCGCGATCACGGTCGAGTCGAACAGCTGGTCGCCGACCGTGTCCCACTGGATGTCGCCGTTGGCGAAGGCGTTCACCAGCAGCGCGAGCAGCGCGATGACGATCACGGCGCTGACCCAGCGGCCGTAGTGGCGCACGGGGATCGCCTTGATGGCCTCCGGCGGCCCGGAGAACGCCGCGTCCTCGGCGACCGGCGGGGTGTCCTCGGGTGGTGCGCCCGCGGAGGACTTGTCGAGCTTGTCAGTCATGGGGACTGCCCTTCGAAGACTTCAGGAGGTGCGGGGTGGATCACTTGCCGCCGTTGATCGCGGCAGCCTTGATCGCGCCGCTCTCGGCGCCCCACTTCTCCAGCACCTTCTGGTAGGAGCCGTCCTTGATGATCGCGTCGACGGCCTCCTTGAGGGCGTCGCGCAGCTGGGTGTTCTTCTTGTCGACGACGATGCCGAACGGGGCGGCCTCGTACTGCTCGTCGAGCACCTCGAAGGTGTTGCCGTTGCCCGCCTTGCGGGCCATGTCCACGGCGACCGGGTAGTCGTTGACGCCGGCCACGGCGCCGCCGGACTTCACGCGGGTCTGGGCCTCGGTGTCGTTCTCGAAGGACTCGATCTTGAGGGCCTTCTTGCCGCTGCCCGTGCACTTCGTGGACTGCGCCTTCAGGGCCTCCTCGTAGGTGGTGCCCCGCTGCACCGCGACCGTCTGACCGCACAGGTCGTCCATGGTCTTGACGCCCTTGGGGTTGCCCTTCTTGACGTAGATGGCCGTGCCCGCGGTGAAGTAGTCGACGAAGTCGACGCCCTCGCCCAGCTTCTTGCCCTTGTCGTCCAGGCCCTCCTGGCGCTGCTTGTTGTCCGTGATGGACGACATGGCGACGTTGTAGCGGCCGGTGTTGACCGCGGTGATCAGGGTGTCGAAGCCGCCCGAGGTGAACTGGAAGTCGACGCCGAGCTGCTTGCCGAGCGCGGCGGCGATGTCCGGGTCGACGCCCACGATCTTGCCGCCCTCGACGGACTCCATGGGGGCGTACTCGGCGTTGGTGCCGACCTTGATGACGCCCGACTTCTGGATCTCGGCCGGGAGCTTCGAGAACAGCGGGGCCTTGTTGGAGCCGCTCGACGACTCGGAGGAGCTTCCGCCGCTCTCGGTCTGGTCCCCGCAGGCGGTGAGCAGCAGGGCGCCCGCGACCGCGAGGGATCCGACCGCTGCCAGGCGGGTGCGCGCGGCGGTCGTGGTTCGGGTGGAGCGTGCGGTCATGGTGGGTTCCTCCGGCGGATGGATGGAGATGCCGATGGGGCGACACAGCCGAGGGGCCGACCATGCCGTTGGGTCGACGAGAACACACACCTTCGGGTGTCGCGACCTCGTGTGATGACGGCATCTTGCCATTCGGACGACGCCATTCAGGGGGGCAGCCATGTCAAAATCGGATAACGGGCGACCCCCGAACCCCATCAGTCCGGTACATCACGACCGGACGGAGCCGGACCATCTGCGGGAATCCCCCGTTCCGGCCGAAAAATCTCCGGTTCCTGCCGTAGGGCGATCACCGCGGTGCGGCGCGTCCGGCGACGTGCTTTCTTGTCAAGGCATTGTCAAGAGGACTCACGGAGCCTGGGTGCGTCCCCCCGCATGAGTCATCTCACTCGTGGCGGCCTCTGTCGAAGGTCCACACACCGAGCGGTGTGACCTTGCACCGAATGGACTCGTCGGCTGTGGTCCCCGTCCGGTAAGAAGGTTCTTCACACCCCTCATCCGGGGCTCAGGGCGCGTGTGCGGCGCGCCCGACGCGCAGACGCCCGTACGCATCACCTCGGCTCTGCGCGATGCCCGCCCACTTCTCAATCAGGAGTGGCCACCCTCAAACCATGCAGACCTAAGGGGTAAGACACAGTGGCAGCGGAGATCGTCAATCCTCGCAGCGAGAGCGCCGACGGAACGGGCCAGGAGGGCGGTGCGGAGCCCCTCGACTCGTTCGACCCGGTGTTCGCGCTGCACCGTGGTGGAAAGATGGCCGTGCAGGCCACCGTCCCGATCCGCGACAAGGACGACCTGTCCCTCGCCTACACGCCCGGCGTCGCTCGCGTGTGCACCGCGATCGCGGAACAGCCGGACCTGGTGAACGACTACACCTGGAAGTCGTCCGTCGTCGCGGTCGTGACCGACGGCACGGCCGTGCTCGGGCTCGGCGACATCGGCCCGGAGGCCTCCCTCCCGGTCATGGAAGGCAAGGCGATCCTGTTCAAGCAGTTCGGCGGTGTCGACGCGGTTCCGATCGCGCTCGCCTGCACGGACGTGGACGAGATCGTCGAGACGGTGGTGCGCCTCGCGCCCTCGTTCGGCGGAGTCAACCTGGAGGACATCTCGGCGCCGCGGTGCTTCGAGATCGAGCGCCGGCTCCAGGAAGAGCTCGACATCCCGATCTTCCACGACGACCAGCACGGCACGGCGATCGTGACGCTGGCGGCGCTGCGCAACGCGGCGCGGCTGAGCGGGCGCGGCATCGGCGAGCTGCGGGCGGTCATCTCGGGCGCCGGGGCGGCCGGCGTCGCCATCGCCAGGATGCTCATCGAGGCGGGCATCGGGGACGTCGCGGTCGCCGACCGCAAGGGCATCGTCTCCGCGGACCGGAGCGACCTGACCGACGTCAAGCGCGAGCTGGCCGGATTCACCAACAAGGCCGGGCTGAGCGGTTCGCTCGAGCACGCGCTGGCCGGCGCCGACGTGTTCATCGGCGTCTCCGGCGGCACGGTGGCCGAGGAGGCGGTGGCCTCGATGGCCAAGGGCGCGTTCGTCTTCGCCATGGCCAACCCGAACCCCGAGGTGCACCCGGACGTCGCCCACAAGTACGCGGCCGTCGTCGCCACCGGGCGGTCGGACTTCCCGAACCAGATCAACAACGTGCTGGCGTTCCCGGGGATCTTCGCCGGCGCGCTGCAGGTGCGGGCTTCGCGGATCACCGAGGGCATGAAGCTCGCGGCGGCCGAGGCGCTGGCGGGCGTCGTCGGCGACGATCTCGCGGCGGACTACGTGATTCCCTCGCCGTTCGACGAGCGGGTCGCTCCCGCGGTGACGGCGGCGGTTGCCGCGGCTGCTCGGGCCGAAGGGGTTGCTCGTCGCTGACGTGCGCCTGCGAATGGTCCCGTCCGGGTGGGCGGGGCCATTTTGTTTTGGCCCACCCGCCCGCCCGTTCGGGTGATGGCGAGGGCGCCGTCCCCGGGGCTGCCGCCCCTGGACCCCCGCTTCGGCCCTGAACGGGCCTCGTCCTCAATCGCCGGCCGGTGCCGGGAGGTGTGCGGGGGCTGCGCTGGGGCGGGACTGGCGGGCGGGTGGGGACGGCTGGCCGGGGCTGGGGGCGGGTTGTCGGGCGGGCTGGGATCGTGGCCGTGTTCGTGGGTGGGAGCGCAAGAGGGCATGTGTCACAGTGCCGTCCGGTTTCGCTTGCCGCCGCCGGACCCTAGGGTCGGTTGCATGTTCGCCGTCTACGCCGCCCGCATCGACCGTGACCAGCCGCTTTCCGGACTGGAGTTGGGGGAGCGTCCGGCTCCCGAGGCCCGGCCCGGCTGGAGCACCGTCGACGTCAGGGCCGCCTCCCTCAACCATCACGATCTCTGGTCCCTCAAGGGCGTCGGCCTCCCGGAAGGCCGGCTGCCGATGATCCTCGGTTGTGACGCCGCCGGCGTCGACCAGGACGGCAACGAGGTCGTCCTGCACTCCGTCATCGGGCAGACGGGGCACGGCGTCGGGCCCGACGAGCCGCGCTCGATCCTCACCGAGCGCTACCAGGGCACCTTCGCCGAGCAGGTCGCCGTGCCGACCTGGAACATCCTGCCCAAGCCGAAGGAGCTCTCCTTCGAGGAGGCCGCCTGTCTGCCCACGGCCTGGCTGACGGCGTACCGGATGCTCTTCACCAACGCCGGTGTGCGTCCCGGCGACTCCGTTCTCGTCCAGGGCGCCGGCGGCGGCGTCGCCACGGCGGCCATCGTGCTGGGCCGGGCGGCCGGGCTGCGGGTCTTCGCCACCAGCAGGGACGAGGCCAAGCGCAAGCGGGCCCTGGAGCTGGGCGCCGTCGAGGCGGTGGAGCCGGGTGCGCGGCTGCCGCAGCGGGTGGACGCCGTCATCGAGACCGTGGGCGCGGCGACCTGGTCGCACTCGGTGAAGTCCCTGCGGCCCGGCGGCACGCTCGTCATCTCCGGCGCCACGAGCGGCGACCGTCCCTCGCACGCCGAGCTGACCCGCATCTTCTTCCTCGAGCTGAAGGTCGTCGGCTCCACGATGGGCTCGAAGGACGAACTGGAGGACCTGCTGTCCTTCTGCGCGGCCACGGGCGTCCGCCCCGTCATCGACGAGACGCTGCCGCTCGACCGGGCCCGCGAGGGGTTCGAGCGGCTCGCGTCCGGCGACCTGTTCGGCAAGATCGTGCTCACCGGCGGCTGAGCGTCGGCAGCCGGGGCGAACGGGCGGGTCCGGGGAGTCCGGGCCCGCCTTTCGCATGCCGGTTGTGTCAATCGTGGTTGACACCGGCCAGCTGTCAACGTAGGTTGACGGTCATGACCGAAGCGACGGATCTCGCCGAGCGCGCCGGCGACCGCGATCCACGGATCGGACTGCGCGCCGTAGCGGCACTGCGCCGACTGCTGGAGCAGTTGGAGGCGGTGCAGGTGCGCAGTGCGCGCAACCAGGGCTGGTCGTGGCAGGAGATCGCCGCGGAGCTCGGCGTCAGCAGGCAGGCCGTGCACAAGAAGTACGGGAGGCAGTGATGTTCGAGCGATTCACCGAAGACGCCCGTGCGGTGGTCGAGGGCGCCGTGGGGCACGCCGAACGGGAGGGCGCGACACGGGTCGAGGAGGCGCACGTCCTGCTGTCCCTCCTCGACCGCGAGGGCAGTCGCGGTTCCTTCGCGCTGGCCTCGCTCGGTCTGCCGCCCGGCGGCCGGGCGGGGCTGGTGCGGGATGTGGACGAGACGCGCCGCCGCGGCGGACTCTCCCGGGCCGACGCGGACGCTCTGTCCGGCCTGGGCATCGACCTGGCGGAGATCGTGTCCAGGGTGGAGGAGACGCACGGCGAAGGCGCGCTGGCCGCGGCCGGCCGGGGCGGCCTTTTCGGGGGACGGTCCGGGCGGCGGCCGTTCGGCCGTGGCGCCAAGGACCTCCTCACCGGGACCCTGCGGGTGGCCGTCGCCCACGGCGAACGGCACATCGGCGACGAGCACCTGCTGCTCGCCCTGACCGCCCGCCGCGGTGTCCCCTCGGAGATCCTCGCCGACCACGGCGTCACCCACGCGTCCCTGACCCGGGTGCTCTACGGCGACAGGGAGCGAGGAGGTGAGCCCGGCGCCGAGCCCGGCGCCGAGGCCGGGAGCGCGGCCGGCTGAGGCCACCGTCAGCCGTCAGCCGTCAGCCGTCAGCCGTCAGCCGTCAGCCGTCAGCCGTCAGCCGTCAGCCGTCAGCCGCCAGCCGCCAGCCGGCGGCCGGCGGCCGTCATCCGAACGGCCGACGGCCGTCACGCCTTGGGGGACCGGAGGATCACCCCGATGTGAGCCGCCGCCGTGGACAGGTGGCGGCGCGCCTCGCGGAGTTGGTCCGCTGTGACGCCGTGGTCGCGGGCCGCGTCCCGGATGTCGTCGCGGAAGCGGTCCAGGAGGCGGTCCAGGTCGCGGGCCGGGTCGCCGCCGGCGTCCTCATGGGCCCAGACCGGCTCGTACGCGGCGGGGAAGCCCTCCGGAGCGGCGGAGCAGTCCGGGGTGCCGGAGTGGTCCGGGGCGCCGGGGTGGTCCGGGGCGCCGGGGTGGTCCTGGGCGGGGGAGTGGTCCGGCGTGTCGGCGGGTTGCGGATGCGTGGTCGTCTTCCGGCCCGTCGTGCTGCCGGTGCTGCCGGTGCTGCCGGTGCTGCCGGTGCTTCCGGGGCGACCGAAGCCGAAGTCCCTGCCGTACTCCCGTCCGAAGTCCTTGCCGAACTCACCGAACTCCTTGGCCAGTTCGGTCAGGCCCTCGCGGACGCCCGTCGGCCAGTCGCCCCGGGCGAAGTGGTCCTGGACCTGTTCCTGCACCCGGCGGGCGATGCGCTGCACCTCTTCCTGAGCCTGGCTGCGGGCGGTTTCCTGTGCCTCCTTGGCCTGGCGGCGGGCCCGCTGGGCCTCCTCGCGGGCGCGGCGGCTCTCGTCCTTCGCCCGGCGCGCCTGCTCCTTCCACTCCTGCTTGACGCGGCGCATCTCCTCCTTGGCGGCGCGCCACGCCTCCTTGTCGCCGTACTCGCCGTACTCGCCGTACTCGCCGTTGTCACCGTTCTCGCCACGGGTTGCGTGGGTTGCGTGGTCGCCGGGCTCCGCTGCCTTCGGGCGGCCGGCGCCCTGGCGGGCCTCGGAGGCCGCCGCCCGCATCTCGCGACGCAGATCGCCCGCCGCCCCGCGCACGTCGGCACGGATCTCCGCGGCCAGTTCGGCCACCGAATCGCGGATCTCCAGCTCGAGATCGGCCAGTTCGCCGCTGCGGTCCGCGAGTTCGGCACGGCCCGCGTCGGTGATCGCGTACACCTTGCGGCCGCCCTCGGTGGTGTGGGTGACCAGACCCTCGGCCTCCAGCTTGGCCAGCCGCGGGTACACCGTGCCCGCCGAGGGCGCGTAGAGGCCCTGGAAGCGCTCCTCCAGGAGGCGGATCACCTCGTAGCCGTGGCGGGGCGCCTCGTCCAGCAGCTTCAGCAGGTAGAGGCGGAGACGGCCGTGGGCGAAGACGGGAGGCATGTCAGAACACCTTCTTGTCGGTCGTGCTGTCGGCCGGGTCGCCCGAGGGGGCCTCGCCGCCCGGGCCGGAAACGGCATGGTCCCCCGGGTGGGAGGACGCGCCGGTGTGCTCCTGCGGCCCCCGGTCCGCCCTTCGCGCCTCCGTGCGCCCGTCCTCCCCGGTGTGCGCCGTCGCGTGTTCCTTCGCGGGCCCCGTCGCGTCCGCCGTGTCTGCCGCGTCCTCCGTCGGAGGCCTCCTGAGGAGGGCGATCGAGCCGGAGATCGTGGTCGCCCTGAGCTTGCCGTTGCCCGCGCCCAGCCGGCCGGTGATGCGCTTGGCGCCCCACTGGCCGCTGACCCGCAGGTCCTCGAAGGCATTGGAGACCGAGCCGCTCGCGGTGTTCGCCTCCACCTGGGCGTCGGCCGGATGGGGCAGCCGGATGGCGATCTCGCCCGAGACGCTGGTCAGGTCGATCCGTGTGGGGCGGCTCGCGGGGTCGAGGTCGACGATCATCGACCCGCTCACGGAGTCGGCCTTCACGGAGGAGCCGGCCTCGACCACGGTCAGGTCCCCGGAGACGGAGTTGAAGCGCAGGTCGCCGGTGAGGGCCTGCGCCTCGACGCTGCCCGAGACGGTGTCGGCGCGCACCGGGCCGGCGAGGCCGACCAGGGTGGTGTCCCCGTTGACGCCCTTCACCTCGGCGTGGCCGTCGATGCCGGAGACCACCGCTGCGGCGCTCACCACCCCGACCTCCACCCGGGTGCCGGCCGGCACGGCGAGCGAGACGACGGCCCTGCGCCGCCAGCCCTTGCGGTCGAGCCACTTGAGGAAGCCCTTCCAGGGCAGGTCCTCATAGGCCACGGTCAGGGTCCCGTCGCGGTGGCTGACCACCAGCGGCGGGCCGTCGACCTCGGAGACCTCCAGGCGGGCGGGGCCTTCGTCGGTGCCCACCACGTTCACGGCGCCTTCGACGATGCGCACGTGCAGTTCGCTCACGGGCTCGTCGAAGGAGAGTTTCCTCGGTTCGGCGACGGACCACTCGGACATGGTGCGGACCTCCTTGCACGGCACACGGCGCGACGCGCCATATCGCGTCTCCCGTCAAACACGATATATCGCGGCCGTCGAAAGTCAAGAAAAGAAAAAAGGGGCGTCCCGGACGCCCCCTCCCGCGCGGTCGGCCGCCGGGCCGCCGTGCACCGCCTACTCGTCGTCCTCGTCGTCGTCCAGCCGCGCCAGCCATGTCGCCAGCCGCTCCACCGGCACCTCGAAGTCCGGGTTCAGGTCGACGAACGTCCTCAGCTGCTCGGCGAGCCACTCGAAGGTGACCTCCTCCTCGCCGCGCCGCTTCTCGAGTTCCTCGATTCCGCGATCGGTGAAGTACATGGAACGTGCTCCGTGGGTCGGTCGCAGGGGTAGGGGTCCTCCGTCGGGGGAAGGACCCTTGTTCCTGCGAGGGGAGAAGTGCTCCGCTCTCCGGTGGGGGAGGGGACAGGAAAAGGATAGGCGCAGGGGGGCGCAGGCCTGCGGGCCGCCGGACCTCCGCGCGGACGGAGCCCGCTGTCGGCCTGCGCACGCGCGGGAGGGCAGGAGGGACTGGGGGAACGGGGGAGTGGCATGAGCGGTGAGGACGTGACACGGGTGGCGCGCGTCGCGCTGCCGGACGGGACGCCCGTCTGGGCACGGATCTCGGGCGCCGGAGAGCTGACCGCGCCCTCCGGGCGGCTGTCGTACAGCGACACCGGGTTCGCCGAACGGGTGGAGGCGAGCGTGGAGAGCCTGCACGCGCTCGTCACGGGGGTCGCGCGGTCGCTGGCGGAGCCGCTGCGGGCGGTGCGGCCGGACGAGGTGAGCGTCGAGTTCGGCATCGAGCTGACCGCCAAGGCCGGGAAGGTCGTCGGCCTGCTGGCCGACGGCGAGGCCAAGGCCGCCATCACGGTCACCCTGACCTGGAACAGCGGCCCCCCCGACCTCGACGCACCGCCTGCCGGCACGGCCTCCGGCGCGGACGCCGGCGCGGACTCGGGCAGCGGCGCCGGCACTGCCTCCCGCGCGCGTGACGGCTCCTGGACCGGTGCGCCGACCGCACCGGCTCCCCCCGCCTCACCTCGGCCCCCGGCCTCGCCGCCCTCGCCCCCCGCCGCACCCCCGCCCCCCGCCGCACCCTCCTCGCCTTCGCCCCCCGCCGTACCCCCGCCGCCGGTCTCACCGCCCTCACCGGATGCGTCCCTCGCCGACGGGGGGCGGCGCGCGGGCGCGTCCCCCGGCGCGCCGATGCACAGGGGGGCCGACGACGCCGTCGGCGGGGGCGGAGCATGACGGGCGGACACGCCCCGGGCGCATCGAACGCGTTCGATGCGGCCCGCCGTGCGCTGCGTGGACTCGTCGTGGCGGCCACCGTGCGCATTCATCGCCCGGTGGTCGGGTATGCCCTGGACGAGCCCGGGACGTTCCTCGGTAGCGGCTTCTTCGTCGCTCCCAACTGGGTTCTGACCTGCGCACATGTGGCCTGCGGCGGGGAGGGGGGCAAGGTTGCCGTGGTGTATGAGACGGCTCCGGGACGGGGCGCCTCGACCGCGCCCGGCAGGGTGGTGGCGACGCTGCCCGAGCGCGCCGAGCGGACCGCGTCCGCCGGCAACTGGCCGGCCCCGGACCTGGCCTTGGTCCAGCTGACCGAGCCGGTCGACGACCACGAGTGCGTGTACGTCTCCGAGCGTCCGGCGGCGTACTACGGCGAAGGCCGGGTGCTGTACGCGGGCTGGACCGAGAACGAGGGCCGCTTACAGGTCCTGGACGGCACGCTCACGGTGCAGGGGACGATCGGCGGCTGGTCCTCGGACGTGCAGATGCGGCTGGGCGACAACGACCTGCCCTACGGCGTCTCGGGCGGTCCGGTGATCGACCCGGTGCGCGGCGAGGTGATCGGCGTCCTGAAGGCGCGCTCGGACCACCGGCCCGGCGGCACCTCCACCGGGATCGAGCAGCTGCGCACCCTGCGGGTGCCCGCGGAGGCGGTGCCGGCCGAGCACAGCGATCTCTATCAGGCGGTCTTCCACGCCCATGACCGCTACCACCGGGACCGGCAGCGCCACCCGGCCTCCCGGCGGCAGACCTGGACCGACGTGCAGGGCAGGCTGGGCGCCCGTCCTGGCCGCACCCTCAGCCCGGACGAGCGGATCCAGCTGCTGGGCCGGCTCGCCGAGCTCCCGCCGCCCGAGAGCACCCGCGGCCTGCTGGACATCCTCGACTCCCTGCCCGACCTCCAGGGTCCCGTTCCGCTGCCCGCGCCGCGCGGCTGGCGCGACGGTCTCGGCGCGCTGTACGAGAGCGCGAGCGACGACGGGGCGCTGGAGCTGGTGCTCGACTACGCGATGCGGGCGATGTCCGCGCCGCGCCCGTTCGTCGTGCCCAGCACCCCGGACGCGGAGAAGGCCCTGTGGGTCTGGGTCTGGCAGGCCGCGCAGCGGCTGAGCGCCCGCTACCGGTCCGGCCTCGCCGAGCAGCGGATCGCGCGGCTGCGCCGACGGGACGGGGCGGAGCGCGACGCCCCCGACACGGTCTCCCAAGGCGGGCACACCGGCGACGCTCCCGGAGGGCGCGGGCGCGACCGTCGGCGCGGGCAGGCCGCACGCGCCCGTGCCCGTGACCGTGCCCCGGGCAGCGTGGCGCGGCCCTCCGTCCTGCTCGAGCTGGTGCGGCGCGGCTGGGAGCCGGACCGCTGCGACTGGTCGGTCTGCGTGACCGCCCCCGGCGGTGAGGCGGTACGGCTGCACGAGGCCGAGCGCACGCCGCTGGCCGAGCTGCCCGGCCGCCTCGCCGGACCGCTCGCGGAGGCCTTCCGCCACTGCGACGAGCCCGGCAGGCCGGCGCTGCTCCAGGTGGCGCTGCCCCAGGCGTTGCTCGGCCTCGAGGTGGACGCCTGGCAACTCCCGCCCGACGACGTGCCGTTGGGCGCCCTGCGGCCCGTCGTCGTGCGCTGCGCGGACCGTGACCGGCTGTCCGACGAGGCGTCAGGGGCGTACGACGCGGCCGGCTGCGACGCCGGAGGCCACTGGCGCGCCCCGCAGGCCCCGGTGGCCCCGGAAGATCCGGAGGACCCCGGAGACGCCGGCGAGAACGGCGGTCGCGGCGAGAACGACGGTCGCGGCGAGGACGACGGTCAGGCCGATGAGTACGGCGACGACGTGTACGGCGAAGCGGGTTACGGCGACGAGGACGTGGACGCGGAGCGCCGGGCCCGCTGGCGCTGGCTGCACGCGCACCGGGCGCGGGCCGAAGTCCTGGACTGCGAAGAGGGGTTGCGCAAACCCGTGCCGACCGTGGAGCAGTTGCGCGCCCTGTCGCACGGCACCGTCCCGGTGCTCTGCCGCTACGGCGACCTCCGTTACGAGGACGACGCGGAGGCGCTCGCCCGGATCGTGCTCGGCGGCTACGGCGTGGCCCTGTGGCGCCGGCGGCGCGGACGGTCGGACGCCGTCTGCGGAGAGTTCCACCGCGGCACGATCGACGAGATCGCCGAACCGCCCACCGCGCAGCACCTTCCCGAGGCCGTGCACGATCTCCGGGTGCGGCTGCGCGAGGGCCGTACGGAGTCCTTCTGGGCCGACGGCGTGGCCCTGTTGTACGACGACCCCCACCAGCCCCTCCCCGGAACGGGTGACCTGCTGGAGGCCCCTTGAGCCACCCGTCCGCGGGGCCGGCCGGCCCCTTACCAGGCACCCCCAGGATGGATAACGTGATGCACGTTCGGACCGCCGCGGCAGTGGACGAGTGACGAGGACCGGATCATGACCGAATCCAGTGAGTGGCTCATCTACCGAGGCGCCGGCGAACCGCACGACGGGATCGAGCGGCTGCCCGATCCTCCTCCGTGGCGGGACTTCACCAGCCGGGACGCGGCGGGGTCGGGCGACGGCTCCCAGGACCGCAGGCTCGGCGCGCACCGGCATCTGGCGGAACTGCACCGGCCGGGCGCCGAGGAGCTGGAGATGATCAACGCGGCGCTGTATCTGCGCCGTCCGCTGCTCGTCACCGGCAGCCCCGGCGCGGGCAAGAGCACCCTCGCACACTCGGTGGCGTACGAACTCGGACTCGGCAACGTGCTGCGCTGGTCCATCGTCAGCCGTTCCGCCCTGCAGGACGGGCTGTACCACTACGACGCCATAGCCCGGCTCCAGGACGTGCAGATCGCCGCGCAGGGCGGGTTCGGGTCGGCGGCCGGCTCGCCGGGCGCGGTCGAGGGCATCGGCAGCTACATCCGGCTGGGGCCGCTCGGCACCGCCCTGCTGCCCTCCGACACGCCGCGCGTGCTGCTCATCGACGAGCTGGACAAGAGCGACATCGACCTGCCCAACGACCTGCTGAACGTCCTGGAGGAGGGCGAGTTCGCGATACCCGAGCTGGAGCGGATCGCCGACCGGCTGCCGGACGGCGAGGCGGAGGTGCTGACCGCCGACGGCGTGAAGGTGCGGGTGCGCGACGGCCGGGTGCGCTGCCGCGCCTTCCCGTTCGTCGTGCTCACCAGCAACGGCGAGCGCGACTTCCCGGCCCCGCTGATGCGCCGGTGCATCCACCTGGAGCTGGGGCGCCCCGACCACAACCGGCTCGCCACCTTCGTCCGCGCGCATCTCGGCGACGAGGCGGCCCGCGCGGGGGACGATCTGATCACCCGGTTCCTGGAGCGGTCGCGCAGTGAACTCCTCGCCGCGGACCAGCTGCTGAACGCGATCTACCTCACCGACGCGGCCGCGCCGCCCAGTCGTGACCGGCTGGCCGACCTGCTCATCCAGCGACTCGACCGCCCGAGGTGAGGGCCTGATGCCCGACGCAGCGGCCCGTCACGGCCCCGTCCCGCCCGACGACCGGCGCCAGGACCACCACGACGACCCCTCGGCCTCCCGGGCCCGGGTCCCGGCCTCGTCCCGGGCCGCCCCGGACGGGGGCGACCCGCTCGCCGAGCTGGTCGCGCGACTGCGCGGGGCGGGGCTCGATCCCGACGTGGAGCAGTTGTGCGACGCGCTGTGGCTGGCGCGGTGGACCCGGCCGGTGGACGTGCCCGAACCGGAGGAACCGCATGCCGAGGCCGGCGACAGGCCGGCGTTCCGGCGTGACGGCGGTCGGGGCGGGGGCCCGGACGGAGGGGCGCGGGGGGCCCGGCCCGAGCGCACGGAGCCGCCCCCGCAGGAGGTGGGCGCCGGCGGCCGCGTGAGCCTGTACCCGGTGCCCCAGGACGGAGGGCAGCGCGCGCGTGGCGCGGGCCGTGCCGCCGCGCTCCCGGTGGGCGTGCCCGCCGCCCCCGCCCTGCCCGCCCCGCTCGAACTCCAGCGCGCGCTGCGGCGGTTGCAGCGCTACCGCAGTCCGGCGCCGCCGCTGCGCATGCGGCTCGACGAGACGGCGACGGCGGAGCGCAGCGCACAGGCGGGCGGCCTCATCATGCCGGTCCACCGTGCCGTCGTCCGCGGCGACGCCCGGCTCCAGCTGGTCCTGGACGCCTCGTCGTCGATGCGGGTGTGGGACCGGCTCTTCCTCGAACTGGAGCAGGTGTTCGGCCAGTTGGGGGCCTTCTCGGACATCAGGGTCAGTCATCTGCACCAGGGCCCCGACGGTGCTCCCGCCGTCAGCCGCAGCCCCGACGTGTACGCGGCGCCGCTGCACTCCACGGACCGGCTCAGCGACCCCACCGGCCGCCGGATCGTGCTCTTGGTCAGCGACTGCGCGGGCCCGCTGTGGCACAGCGGCCAGGCGCACCGGCTGCTGCACCACCTCTCCCGGCAGGGTCCGGTCGCCGTACTCCAGCCGCTTCCGCAGCGCCTGTGGAACCGGACCCGACTGCCCGTGGTCTTCTGCGAGTTGAGCCGGGGCGAGACCTTGGGCGGGGCGGCGGCACTAAGGGTGCGCACGCCGTCCGGCGTTCCGGCGGAGACCCGCCGCGGGGCGCTGCCGGTGCCGGTGCTGCCGCCCGAACCGGTGGCCCTCGGCGCCTGGGCCAGGCTGTTGTCCGGGGCCGGCGCCGGGCCCGTGCCGGGCGCCGTGGGCTGGGTGCGCGCGGACCAGCCGCCCGCCCCCGCCGGACGCGCCGACCGGCGGCGCACACCGTTCGAGCGGGTCAGCAGGTTCAGCTCCAGCGCCTCCCCGGCCGCCGGACGGCTCGCCGTGTACCTGGCCGCCGCGCCCCTGTGCCTGCCGGTCATGCAGCTCGTCCAGCGCACGATGCTGCCCGACTCGGGACCGTCCGAGCTGGCGGAGGTCCTGGTCGGCGGTCTGCTCACGCGCGAGTCGGAGGAGTACGCCGACGACGGGGCCCAGTGGTACCGCATCGATCCGGACGTGCGCGACGCCCTGCTGTCCCGGCTGGGCCGCGACGAGGCCATGCTGGTGCTCAAGCACTGCTCGGAGTACATCGAGCAGCGCTTCGGCAAGGGCGGTCCCAACTTCCCGGCGCTGGCCCTCGCCCAGCTCGGCGACGGAGGCGCGGGCCGCCCCTACGCGCCCGCCGCCGGCGCCGCGGACCGCGCCGGGCGGGCCGACCACGGGGACGGCGGCGGCAACGGCGACGAGGCGCCCGTGCCGCAGCCCTTCGCCGAGGTCGCCGCGCGCGTGCTGCGACGGTTCATGCCGCTGCCCGAGCAGTTCGAGACGCCCGGCGGCCGCGCCGGCCCGGGGCGTCCCGAGGAGCGGCCGACGCACCAGGCGGTCCGCCGGGCCCGCACGCTGATCGAGCGTTTCGACCGCGAGGGCATGATCCAGGACGTCATCGACGCGGTGCAGCTGCTGCGCGGCGCCACCGAGCACGAGCGGCCCGCCGGGGCGGACCCCGAGCTGTGGGCCGAGTACGCGCACTGCACGCTGCGCCTGTGGGAGGTGCAGGGCGGCGACGATCTGCTGCAGGAGGCGGAGGCGGCCGCGGAGCGCGCCGCGGCGCACCCGGGTCGGCTGCACGAACGGGCCGTCCTGGCGCGGGTGCTGCACGCCGCGGCGACCGACCGCAGACGCCGCGGCGACCCGGCCGGCGCCCTGGACCTGCTGCGCCGCGCCGACCGCGAGTACGCCGTCGCCTGCGCGGCGCCCGACCTCGACCACCGTCAGGCCCTCGGACTCACCCTGGAGCGGGTGCGCGCCCTGGAGGCGCAGTGGCGGCTCGGCGGGGACAGCGCGCTGCTCCAGGGCGCGGTCGGCATGCTGGAGGCCTTCGCCGACGTCTGGCCCGACCGCCGGCAGCGACCGCCCGAACTCCCCCTGGAGCACGGCCGGATCCTGCTGCGTCTGTCCGGCGCCACCGCCGACCCCGTGCAGGCCCGCCTCTACGCCGAGCAGGGCGCGCAGTCGCTGCGCACCGCCCTCGACACCGGGGAGGAGCCCGACACCGCGGAGTCGGCACGCGCGCGGGTGCGCGTCCTGCTCGACCTGGTCGACGCCCTGCTCCGGGCGGGCGGTCCGCTGGACGACGCCCAGGCCCGCGTCGACGAGGCCCTCGCCCTGGTGCGCGAACAGGGCCGGCGGGCGGCGCTGCTGGCGCGGGCGGGCCGGATCGCCGTCGCCCGCCACCGGGAGTCGGGCGATCCGGCGGAGCTGGAGACGGCCGCCGACCGCTTCGCGCAGGCCGCCCAGCGCATGTCCCGCGACGCGCCCGCGCACGCCGACGTCCTCGCCGAGTGGGGCGAGGCGCTGCTGCGGCTGGCGGGACTGCAGTCCGGGGCGCGGGCCCAGGGCACGCTCTCCCGGGCGATCCGCGTGCTGCGGGACTGCCGGATGGAGACCCCGGCGGGCAGCGCGCAGGTCGCCCTGCGGCTGCTGCTGCTCGGCCGTGCGCTGATGCTGCGCTACCGGGGCCGCGGGGACCGCGTCGACCTGCGCGAGGCCGAGCACCTCTTCGGGCTCGCCGCCGCCGACGCGGCGGACCCGCTGCTGGCCTCCCGGTGCCGTCTGGAACTCGGCCAGGTCCAGTTCGAGGCCTACCGCAGCCTGCGCCGCCCGGCCCGTCTGGACCTGGCGGTGGACGCCTTCCGCGACGCGGCGGAGTCGGCCCGGGAGGCCGAGGGGGCGGCCACCACGGAGCGCGGACGGCACGAGGCCGTCCGGACGGGTGCGCAGGCGCACCACTGGCGGGGTATGTCCTATGAGGCGGCCTCGCGGCCACGGGCCGCCCGGGAGGCCTACCGGGCCGCCCGGACGGAGTGGTCGCGGCTGCCGGAGGGCAGCCTGGTGGCCGACGGGCCGACGTCCGCCGCGACGGCGGAGCGGCTGGCCGCACTGGAGCGTGTGACGTGAGCCGAGCGGGTTGGGGAGGAACGGGCATGGACGTACGGGGCGAGTCCGTGGCGGAGACGGCCGCGCGGGACTTCGGCGCGGGTGAGCCCGGAGCGGGCGGCCCGCTGCCGGACCTGCTGGCGCTGGACCTCGCGGAGTTGCGGACGATCGGGCATCCGGTGCTGCGGGAGGTGGTGGAGGACCTGCGGGAGCGGGCGGGGAAGTCGAGCGAGACGCTGTGGGGGTTCGACTCGGTGCTCTGACGGTTTCCGCCGACACCCCCCTTACAGGACACATTCGATCGTCCGGAAGTCGAATCCGGTCTCATGTGCGCGCGACTCGGACAAGTTCGGTCAGGCGGGGTTTGTGTCCGCGGTGCACACGGGCATGCGCCCCGTGCGGCGCTCGCGCCGCGGAGCGGGGGACACGGCAGCGCGGGCCGAAGCCGGCCGCAGGGCTGCCACCGGGCTGCCCTACGGCAGCCGCAGGGCCGCTTCAGGGCAGCCGCAGGGCATGGGGGTGCTGGATGTCCGGACAGGCCTTCCGGCAGTTCATCGTGAAGATGCACGGCCGCTGCAACCTCGCCTGCACGTACTGCTACCTCTACGAGGGCCCGGACCGCACCTGGCGCGCCCGCCCCGCCACGGCCGCCCCCGAAGTCCTCGACCGCACCGCGACCCGCATCGCCGAGCACGCCGGCGCCCACGCCCTGACGGACCTCTCCCTCGTCCTGCACGGCGGCGAGCCCCTGCTGGCCGGCGCCGAGACCCTCGCCCGCTTCACCGGCCTGGTCCGCGACCGCGTCCCGGCCGGCTGCACGGTCCACGCCGTCGTCCAGACCAACGCCACCCTGCTCACCGCCCGACGGCTGGCCGTCCTCGCCGACGGCGGCATCCGGATCAGCGTCAGCCTCGACGGAGGGCGGGCCGCGCACAACGCGCGCCGCGTCGACCACGCAGGCCGCCCCTCCTGGCCCGCCGCCGCGCGCGGCGCCCTGCTGGCCGCCGAGCGGGCGCCGTCGGCGTACGCCGGCATCCTCACCGTCGTCGACGCCACGCTGGACCCCGTGGAGACGTACGAGTCCCTCCTCGGCCTGCGCCCACCCGCCCTCAACTTCCTTCTGCCGCACGGCAACTGGTCCGCCCCGCCGCCCCACTGGGCCGGCGTCCGGCACGGGGAGTGGCTGTGCGCCGTCTTCGACCGATGGTGGGACGCCGGCCGCCGGGAGACCCGCGTGCGCCTCTTCGAGGAGTGCCTCGCCCTCCTGCTGGGCATGCCCTCCGCCACCGAGTCCCTGGGCCTCGCTCCCTTCGACGCGGTCGTCGTCGAGACCGACGGGTCGATCGAGCAGACGGACTCGCTCAAGTCCGCGTACGACGGCGCCGCGCACACCGGCCTGGACGTCTTCCGCAACACCTTCGACGACGCGTCGCGACACCCGGCCGTCGCGGCCCGGCAGGCGGGCACGGCGTCCCTCGCGCGGCAGTGCCGCGCCTGCCCCCTGCTCGCGGTCTGCGGGGGCGGTCACTACGCCCACCGCTACCGGGCCGGACACGGCTTCCGCAACCCGTCGGTGTACTGCGCCGACCTCCAGCGCCTGATCCGCCACATCGCCGCCCGGCTCGCCGCGCACACGGCCGTCACCGCCCCTGCCGCCGCCTCCGCCCCTGCCGCCGTCCCCGCGGCCACCGCCCCCCACGACGCGTCCGCCGCCCGCGAGGAGGGCGCTCCGTGATCCGGCCCGCGGTCCCGGAACGCAGCCTCCTGGAACTCGGCCGCACCCGAGGGGGTCCCGACACCCTGGCCCTCCTGGTGCGCGACCAGGACACCCGGCGCCTGCTCCTCCTGCGCGCCGTCCTCGACGCGGCCGAAGCGGCCCACCCGGCGGTCTGCTCCACGGCGCGCAAGGCCCGGCTGCGCGAGGACTGGGCCATGCTCACCGCGGCCGACCGCCCCCGCCCGCCCGCGACCCGTCCCCGCCCGTCCGGTGCGCCGGACGACCGTCCCCACACGCCCGCGGGACACTCCCGCGCGTCCGGCGCGCCGGACGACCGCGCCCACGCGCCCGCAGGTCACCCGAGGCCGTCCGGCGCCGCGCACTCGCCCGCCCGCGCCCGTCTCTTCCATCCGCTGACCGGCCCCTGGGCGCTGAGCTGTCTGCGCGGACTCGACGAGCGCGGCGGCCCCGTGGACGAACACCGCGCCCGCCGCCTCCGCCAGGACCTGGCCCACTTCAGCGCCCTCGCCGCAGTGGCCGCCGCGCGCGCCGGCATCCCCTTCACCGTGCGGCTCACCGCCCGCGCCGGGGTGCTCGCCCTGCCGTCCCTCGGCGCGCTGCACACGGCCACCGGCGCGGACGCCCCCGTCGACGTCGCCCACCGCGACGGGCGGCTGACGCTGCGCGGACCCGACACGCCGGACGTCGTCGTCCACCTGGAGAGCGGGATCGGCGCCTGGTCCGCGGCCCTCGCCTGGACGCCCGTGCGCACCCTGCCCGGCCTGCTGCCCGGTACCGCCCCCCTGCCGCTTGACGACGTCGACCCGTACCGCACCCCGCCCGGCCCCGGCCCGAGCGCCGGCCACCGCACCCCGGCCGGGCCGGCCGTGCTCGACGACACGGACCACAAACGCTGGCTGCAGGCCTGGTCGGGCACCGAGGCCGCGCTGCGCTCCGGCGGCGCGCACCGGGTGGCCGAGGCGGTGGCCCTGCTGCGCTGTCTGGTCCCGCTGGAGAGCCCGCCGGGCGCCGACGGCCGCGACAGCTGCAGCGCGACCCGGCACGAGGCGTTCGGCGCCCTGCTCGCCAGCCCCCCGCAGGACGCCGTCGCCCTCGCCGCCACCCTCGTCCACGAACTCCACCACGCCAAACTCGCCGCCCTGGGAGACCTGGTGACGCTCCATCACGCCGACGCGGCGGCACGCTACTTCGCCCCGTGGAAGACGGGTCCCCGACCGTACGACGCCCTGCTGCAGGGGGTGTACTCCCATCTGGCCCTCGCCGACTGGTTCCAGCACCGGGCACTCGTCGCCGGACCGCCCGACGGCGAGTACGCCTGGTCCCGGCACGCCCGCTACCGCGCCCAGGTGAAGGCGGCGCTGCCGGCGCTCGTCGGCTCGCCCGACCTCACCGTCCGCGGACGCCGGTTCGTCGACGCGATGGCCGCCGCCTACGAACGCATGGCCGAACACCCGGCGCCCCGCAGCCACACCGCCCGGGCCGAGGCCTACGTGAAGGCCGCGCGTGCTTTGTGGACACAGCGTCATACCCCCGCGCTGCCACGCCCGAAAGAATGAGGATGGCCTGCGAGGGGCCGTCCCGTGAGCGAAGATCGTCGGGCCGAGGCGCGCGCGGAAGAGGTCGGCGGACTTACGCGCGCCGCGCCGAGGTCCTAGGATTTCGAGGTACTACGTGCTGGAGGCCGCTGCATGTCTGGAGCTCGTACGCCGGTCGGGGCAACCGGGAGAGGGGCCGCGAGGCAGGCGGTCACGATCCATTTCGCGGGATTCAACCGGGCCTGGGCCGCATGGATCGGAGACCGGCTCGAACGACGCGGCCTGCGCGTGGTGTACCTGCGCTGGGACTCCCCGGCCGAGGTGCCCCTGGTCGATCTGCTGCGCGACCTGGAACTCGCCGAGGGCCGCATCCTCATCGTCGTCAGCGAGTGGTACTTCCAGCTCGGGCCCCGCACGCAGGAGGAGTGGAACGCGGCACTGCGCGAGGTCGTCGCCCCCGACCCGTCCCGGTTCGCCGCCGTCTCCGTGACGACGGCCTCCGTACCGGCGGCGACCGCCGTCCTCGCCCCCGTCGACCTGACCAACATGGGCGCCGACGAGGCCGAGCGCCGCCTGTTCGACCGGCTCGACCTGCCCTTCGAGCCGCAGCCCGACGTCCCCGACGGCGCCCGCCGCGGCCCCCGCTTCCCGGCCGCGATGCCCGAGGTCTGGGGCGGGGTCCCGCGCCGCAACACCCGCTTCACCGGCCGCGAGACGCTGCTCAACGACGCCTACCACCTGCTGCAGGGCGCGGAGCCCGGCGCCGGCGTCGTCACGCTGCACGGCATGTCCGGGGTGGGCAAGACCCAGACGGCCGCCGAGTACGTCTACCGGTTCGGCTCCGAGTACGACGTCGTGTGGTGGGTCAACGCCGAGAAACGCGTCACCTACCGCCGGCTGCTCGCCGAACTCGCCCCGAAACTGGGCCTGCAGACCGGACAGGAGTACGGCGAACGACTGCGCGCCGTCCGTGACTCGCTGCGCCGCGGCGACCCGTACGGACGATGGCTGCTGATCCTCGACGGAGCCGACGAGCCCGACCAGATCTGGGACCTGGTGCCCACCGGCCCCGGCCATGTCATCATCACCTCCCGCAACCCCGAATGGACCGAGCACAACAGCAAGTTGCTGGAGGTGCCCGTCTACGCCCGCGACGAGTCGGTGGCGTTCATCAGGCGCCGCGCGCCACGGCTGTCCGAGGGGGAGGCCGACCAGCTCGCGGACGCGCTGGAGGACCTGCCGCTGCTCCTGGACCAGACGGCGGGCTGGCTGAACGACTCCGACCTGTCGGTGCGCCAGTACATCGCCCTGCTGGACGGCGGCATCGACAACGACGTGGTGAAGGTGTCGGCGGACTTCCCGCTCGCCTTCCAGACCGCCTGGTCGATACTGCTGAACAAGCTCCGCGAGACCGTCCCCGAGTCCGTGGACCTGCTGCGGCTGTGCACCTTCTTCGCCCCCGGCTTCATCCCCGTCCGGCTGCTGCGCGAGATGTCGAGCGACGAACTGCCCGAACAGCTCGCCGGACTGCTCAACGACCCGCTGCTGTGGAACAAGGCGATCAACCAGCTCCGCCAGTACTCCGTCGTCCGTCTGGAGTCCCACGAAGCCGTCGGCGACGAGGGGGCCGGCTCCGGGGAGTCGCTGTACCTGCACCGCATGGTCCACCAGATCGTGCGCAAGGACATGCCGGACGCCGACCGCAAGGAGTTCATCGACGTCGTCCGGCTGGCCCTCGCCGCGGCCGACCCGCGCCGGCCCACCGACCCCGACCTGTGGCCCGGATACGCCGAGATCGTGCCCCACCTGAAGTACGCCGACGTGCTGCAGACGCAGGAACCGACCGTCCAGCGGCTGGTCTTCAACTGCCTGCGCTACATGTACTTCTCCGGCGAGTACGTCGCCGGCATCAAGCTCGGCGAGCGCGCCATGAAGGCCTGGCGCGAACTGCTCGGCCCGACCCACCCCCGGATCTGGGAGCTGACCTACCACTACACCAACCTGCTGAGGGCCGTCGGCGACTACGCCGCCACCGAGGCCCTCAGCCGGGCCGCCTCCGAACATCTCAAGGCGGAGCGCGGCCCACAGGACCTGGAGCATCTGCGGGCCGCCGCCGGCCTCGCCGCCGACCTGCGCGGCCTCGGCCGCTACGACGAGGCGCTGGAACTCTCCCAATGGGTCCTGGTGGCCTACCGCGACCTGCTGGGCGACCAGGACTCGCGCAGCCTCAACTCCCTCAACAACCTCGCCGTCTCCCTCCGGCTGCTCGGCCGCTACCCGGAGGCCCTGGAGCACGACCGGCGGACCATGGAATCGCGCCGCCTGCTCCTGCGGGCCCGCCATCCATGGACCCTCGGCTCCGAGATCTCCTACGCCATCGACCTGCGGCTGCTCGGCCGATACGCGGAGGCCGAGTCCATCCAGGCGAAGAACGTGCGCGAGATCCGGCTCGTCATGGGCCGCGACAACCCCCAGACCCTCAAGGCCGAGCACAACCTCGCCCTGTGCCGCTACCGCCTGGGCGAACGCGACCGCGGCCGCGACCGCGGCACCGAACGCGAGGAGCCCGGGGACCTGCTCTCCAGCGTGCTGGAGCGCGGCGAGCGCGTACTCGGCGAGACCCATCCGCTGACCCTGATCTTCGCGACCGCCCAGAGCTGCTACGCCCGCGAGCACGGCGACATCGACCGGGCCCGCGAGCTCAGCGAGGCCGTCGTCGCGCGGTACGAGGTGATGCTGGGGGACGAGCACCCGTTCGTCGCCGGGGCCCGCGCCAACCAGGCGCTGATCCTGCGCAACGTCGGCGAGCGGGAGGCGGGCCACGTCCTCCTGGAGCAGGCGCTGGCGGCGATGACCGACGCGGTGGGGGAGCACCACCCCTGGACGCTGGGCTGCGCCCTGAACGCCTCCGCCCTGCGCAACATCGTCGGCGACACCGAGAGCGCCGCCGAGCTCAGCCACGACACGGTGGGCCGGGCCGTCGAGACGCTCGGACGCACCCACCCGCTGACCCTGTCGGCGCGCATCGCCCACGCGGCGGACCTGCGCGGACTGCGGGACCGGCGGCAGGCGGAGAAGGTCGAGCAGGAGGCGCTGTCGGACCTCGACGCGACGCTGGGCAGCAAGCATCCGCACACCGTGTCGGCCCGCTCCCGCAACCGGCCCTACTGGGACTTCGAACCCCAGGTCATCTGAGGCCGGCGCCGGCCGGCAGACACACAGATCCACGGCGAAGGGCCCGCCCCCCGCACTGTCCGGGGAGCGGGTC
>NZ_JBMNDR010000079.1:0-16207 GCF_052543235.1 Streptomyces sp. SAS_272
CCCCCCCCCCCCCCCCCCCCCCCCCCCCCCCCCCCCCCCCCCCCCCCCCCCCCCCCCCCCCCCCCCCCCCCCCCCCCCCCCCCCCCCCCCCCCCCCCCCTCCCCCGTGCCCCGAGGATCCCCCGTCGATCCCCGAGGCGTCCCCCGTCGATCCCTGTGCTTCCCCCCAAGGGCCGGTGTTCCCCCGGTGGCCCTTCCCCCTTGAGAGTCCGCAGGTGCGCCCCTGATACACCCCCTGCGGGAAAAAGTCCCCCGGACCGGGATCCGGGGGACTTTCACGGCCGTGGGGGAGGCTTCGGCCGGGCTCCTCGGCTCTCGCCGGGAGGCTCAGCCGGTGAAGCCGGCCGTGATGGAGGTGAACTGCCAGGTGCTCTGGCTGATGCCGGAGCAGTTGCTCACCACGCCCCCGCCCGGGCACGGCCGGTCGCGGTTGACGGCCCAGTAGGCGAGCCGGGCGATGTGGTGGGCGTCGGCCCAGTCCCGGACCTGGGTCCAGATCGCCGGGGTGGTGTTCTCCTGCTGGTCGGACAGGCCGTTCATGCCCGAGACGCCGATGTGGGCGTAGGCGGTCGCGTCGTCCCAGCCGAAGGTGGACTTCAGCTTGTTCTTCAGGCCCTCGGTGGCGTTCACGGTGTTGCCGTACATGTCCGAGCCGCCGCCGAAGTCGAACGGCATGACGGTGAAGACGTCGATGTCGGCGCCGAGGGACTTGGCCTGCTCGACGAGGCGGTTGCCGTAGTACGTCGGCCCGGTGGTCGACGTCCCGAAGGTGACGATGGTCTTCAGGCCGGGGTTGTCGGCCTTCACGGTCTTCAGGGCGGTGAGGATCCGTGCCTGCACGGCCTCGTTCTCGAACTCGTCTGTGTTCTCGATGTCCATGTCGATCGCCTTGAGCGAGTAGGCGTCGATCACCTTCTGCAGGGCGCCCGCGAGCGCGCTCGCCGAGGAGCAGTTGGCGCCGAGCTTGCTGCCCTGCCAGCCGCCGAACGAGGGCACGATGTCACCGCCCGCGGAGCGGATCTGGTCGATGACGCTCTGGTCGACCCCGCCGGCCAGCGGCCGGTTGCCGTCCCACATGGGGTTGCAGCCGCCGCCGTCCAGGACGAACGCCATGGTGAACCACTTGACGCCGGTCGCGTTCATCACCGTGGTCACGTTCGGCGGATCTCCCCACCCTTCGAACAGGTAGGGCGCGGCCTGCTTGAACCCGGTGCCGCCGCCCCCGCCCGCGCTGGTCGTGACGGACACGGAGTCGGAGGCCGCCGAGGTGTTCCCGGCGGCGTCGCGCGCCTTCACGGTGAAGGTGTACCCCGTGCTCGGGGACAGCCCGCTGACCGTGGCGGCCGTGCCGGAGACGGTGAGCGCCTTCGCGGACCCGCGGTAGACGTCGTAGGACGTGACGCCGACGTTGTCGGTCGCGGCGTTCCAGGACAACGACACGCTGGAGGACGTCCTGCCGGTCGAGGTGAGCCCGCCGGGCGCGGTGGGGGCCTGCGTGTCCGTGCCGCCCCCGCCGCCGGGCCCGTCGAGGCTGACGTCGTCCGCTTGATAGGCGCCCTGGGCGTACCAGCCGTGGACGTAGATGGTGGCGCTGGTCTGCGAGGCCCCGGTGGTGAAGGGCACCGACAGCCGGCTGTACGCCGAGGGCGACGACGTCCAGGTGGAGGGGCCGCCGTCGACGCCGAGGTAGACGTAGGAGCCGCGCACCCAGCCGGTCAGCGCGTAGGCGGTGTTCGGCCGGACGGAGACGGTCTGGCTGCACTTGGCGTTGTCGCCCGAACTCACCGCCCCCATGAGGGCTTTGGATCCGCTGTGGGTGGGCGAGGAGACGACGGAGCCGAGGTTGCCCGTACAGGACCAGGGCGAGAGGGCGCCCGACTCGAATCCGGGGTTGGTGAGGACGTTGGCCGCCTGGGCGGTGCCCGGCAGGGCCACGGCGCCGGCGAGGGCGAGCCCGGCGGTGCCGAGCAGGGCGAGGAAGCGACGCCATGGGCGTCCGAGGGGTGTGCTGCGCACGCGATCTCCCTGAAGGAATGGGGGTGTTCGGGAGTGCAGGGGAGTGCAGGGGGTGCGCAACAAAGTTGGTATGGACCAATCCGCCTGTCAAGACAACGGGCGGGATTGGTCCATACCGGTGGGCGATATATCCGTTCGGGGCTGTCTAGGGCGTGTTTCGAAACACGCCCTACAGCGGCAGCGCCTGCGCCGCCGGCGCGACCTCGACGGAGTCGGCCGGGGCGGGCATGGCCGGCAGGAGCGGCTCGGCCGCCACCTCGTCCATGCGCTGGTGCGGCAGCGTCACCGCGCGCAGCGGCCGCGGGCCCGACACCACCGTGTAGTCCTGTCCCAGGAACGGCGGCACGACCTCGCCAGGCTCCTCGCCGAGCGCCAACTGCACGGCTGCCCAGGGGGCGTTGACCCCGCACTGGGACAGCTGGTGCAGTCCGCCGGCCGGGCGGGTGTTGACGTCCATCAGGACCGGGCGGTCGCCGAACATCCGGAACTGGATGTTGGACAGGTAGTGCAGCCCGAAGCCCTCGGCGATGAGCCGCGCCGGCTCCAGCCACTGCTCGTGCAGGGTGAAGCCCCGCCGGCGGCCGTTCTTCGTCCGGCCGATGGCCATCCGCACGACGTTGTCGGGGCCGGTGAGGCAGTCCACGGACACCTCCGGCTGCTCCAGGCGCGGCATGACGAGCCAGTCGACCTGCTCCCCGTCCTGCTCCTGTGCCTGCTTCAGCACCTCGACCACCGAGTCCAGTTGGACGTACGGGCTCGGGAAGCCGGTGAGGTGCTCCAGCGAGAAGGGCGCCCGGGTGATCATCCGGAAGCCGACCCCGCCCGCGCCGGACGCCGGCTTGAAGCACGGCTTGTGCCCCGCGCCCTCCAACTCCTCGACGGCGGCCACGAGTTCGTCTGCCGACCGGATCCGGTACCACGGCGGCACGGGCACGCCGATCGCCTGCACGGCCTCGTACGCGATCACCTTGTCGTGGAAGACGGCGACGGCCTCCGGCGGCGGCGCCAGCAGCGCGGTGCCGACCGCCTCGAAGTCGGCGCGGTGCGCCACGATCGCCGACTGGTGCAGCCGGGGCACGAAGACGTCGATGCCGCGGCGCCGGCACTGGGCCAGCGCGTACTCGACGTACGCGGCCGGGGAGAGGCCCTCCGGCTCGAGCTCGGCGGTGTCGGCGGCGGCCAGCACGGGGGAGTCGGCGTCACCGTGCGTGGCGTGGATCTCGACGGCACGGTCGCTGGGATTTCGTCGCAGCTGATCCGTGAAGAACACGTTCTCCGCGTACGTGCGGTTGAGCCAGACGCGTACGCGAGAGACCATGCGAGGCCGCCTTTCACGGTTCGCGGGCAGGGCGAAGCAGGCCCGGCCCGGGCAGGGGGAATGGTGGGTCACCAAACCGCCCTGCGGAAGGGACGTCCATGGCGGTGGTGTTGGGGCGATCATACGGCTTCCCGGGGGTGCCGCGTGCAACGCGGGTGTTACGGAATTCCCGATCTTGTTCACGTGAGGCGCCCGGTCCGGTAATGGGGAGCTCCGGCGCAGGTGGAGCCTGGTGGCGGCCCCGCGGACGACGTGATCCGACCTTGTACCGGGGCCGCGAATGTGTTCTCGTGGGCACACTGGTGTGTGCATGTGGATACGGAGCGTGGGCTCCTGAGCGGGGGTACGAAGTGACGTCGACGGCCGGTGCCGCCGGGCGACTCCTGGCCATCAGCGATCTGCACATCGGCTATGCGGAGAACCGGGCGCTCGTCGAGGCCATGGTCCCGGAGACCGACGAGGACTGGCTGCTCGTCGCAGGCGACGTCTCGGAGAGCACCGACGACATCCGCTGGGCGCTGAAGACCCTCGCGAGCCGCTTCCGCAAGGTCGTCTGGGCCCCCGGCAACCAC
The DNA here is from genome assembly GCF_052543235.1 of Streptomyces sp. SAS_272. Taxonomy (NCBI): domain Bacteria; kingdom Bacillati; phylum Actinomycetota; class Actinomycetes; order Kitasatosporales; family Streptomycetaceae; genus Streptomyces; species Streptomyces sp. SAS_272. The sequence goes on from NZ_JBMNDR010000079.1 coordinate 3,906, forward strand.
GAGCTGTGGACGTACCCCACGGATCCGGTCACCCTGCGCGGAGTCGCCCGCTACGAGCACCTGGTGGACCTCTGCCGCGACCTGGGCGTGACGAGCCCCGAGGATCCCTACCCCGTGTGGGAGGGACCCGGCGGCCCGGTCGCCGTCGCGCCGCTCTTCCTGCTGTACGACTACTCGTTCCTGCCGGCCGGCTGCACGACCAAGGAGGAGGGGCTGGCCTACGCGGAGGGCACGGGCATCGTCTGCAACGACGAGTACCTGCTGCACCCCGACCCGTATCCGAGCCGCGAGGCCTGGTGCCGGGCCCGGGTCGCCGCGACCGAACGGCGGCTCGCCGCGATCCCGGCGGACCTGCCGACGGTCCTCGTCAACCACTACCCGCTGCACCGTCACCCCATGGACATCCTGTGGCACCCCGAGTTCGCCATGTGGTGCGGCACCGCCCTCACCGCGGACTGGCACCGGCGGTTCCGCGTCGAGGCCATGGTCTACGGCCACCTGCACATCCCGCGCACGACCCGGCAGGACGGCGTCCGCTTCGAGGAGGTGTCGGTGGGCTACCCCCGCGAATGGCGCAAGCGGTCGCAGCAGCCGGGCCGCCTGCGGCGCATCCTGCCCCGGGAGGCCGAGGTCTCGTGATCGACGAACTGTTGCCCGCTTCCGTGGTCGTGGTGGAGGCGTTCGGCGAGGAGGGCGTCCGGGAGTTCGGGAACACGCCGCTGTACCCGCAGGAGGCGGCGCTGCTGGTCCGCGCGGTCGACAAGCGGCGCCGCGAGTTCACCGTCGTCCGCGGCTGCGCCCGGCGCGCCATGGAGAAGCTCGGGGTGCCCGCGCAGCCCGTGCTGCGCGGCGAGCGCGGCGCGCCGTGCTGGCCGGACGGTGTCACGGGCAGCATGACGCACTGCGCGGACTACTCGGCGGCGGCCCTGGCGCGGTCCGTGGACCTGGCCTCGCTCGGGGTCGACGCCGAACCGAACGGGCCGCTGCCCGAGGGAGTCCTGCCCGCCATCGCCCGGCCCGAGGAGCTGGCGCGGCTCGAGCGGCTGGCCGCGCACCGTCCCGACGTCCACTGGGACAGGCTCCTGTTCAGCGCCAAGGAGTCCGTCTACAAGGCGTGGTTCCCCCTCACCCGTAAGTGGCTGGACTTCGGCGAGGCCGACATCGACCTCTGCGCCGACGCGGGCCTCACCCCCGTCGCCGCCGGACCGGCCGCGGGAGCGCAGGGCGCGTTCCGGGCCCGCCTGCTGGTCCCCGGGCCGGTGGTCGGCGGGCGCCGGGTCGAGTACTTCGACGGCCGCTGGGCCGTGCGGCGCGGGCTGGTGGCCACGGCCGTCACGGTGCCGCACCGCTGAGGCGGCCGCCCGCGGTCATCTGCCGGGGCACCAGCTGTGCAGCAGCCGGAAGAACTCCTCCTCGTTGCCGGCCAGCCCCGCGTCCGCCAGCGCCTGCTCGGCCTCGGCCAGGACGGCGGGCGGCACCACCGGGGGCAGCCGGTCGTGCGGGGGACGGGAGGCGCCGACGCGCCCACCGCCGTCCTCGTCGCCGAAGGCGGCGCGCACGGTGTGCAGCAGCCGGAGGTAGGCCTGGACGGCGGTGCGTTCGCGGTCGGTCAGTACGGCAGTGGGCATCGGTCGGCTCTCCCCGTGTCGGCGTCGTCGTCTGCCACGCGCCCCCACGGCGCGTACGCCACCGTGCGGCGACGCACCCCCAGCTTGCCGCCCACCACTGACAATCCGGCGGGCCTCCACGCCGGTTCGCCCGCTCAGCGCAGCCGCCGCACTGGCGCAACCACGTTCGGGAAACGGCTCCTGAGCTGTGTGAAAGGCCCTCGCGCGGGCTGCCGCCGGACCGGATCGGGACGGGGCGCGCCGAGGTCCGTCACCTCACGAACGCGCCCGGCGCGCGCCCCCCGATCGCGCCGCCGCTCAGTTCTGCGGGCCCAAGTACCCGAGCGAGGCCTCGATACGGCCCGCCAGGTGGTCGCGCTGACCGCGGCCCCGAGGGGACGATCCCGGCAGCCAGGTGCGGCACTTGCTGGCCAGCAGCAGACCGAAGGTCTCGGCCTGCCGTTCGTCGGCCAGGTCGAAACGGGTGCGCGCCGCCACGCTGCGCACCGTCGCCCGCAGGTCCGCTCCGTCGCTGAGTAAACGTGCCGCGACCGCGGCGCCCTCGACGTGCTGGCTGCAGTGCCCGGCCTTCATGTGCCACAGCTCGTGTCCCAGGATCACCAACTGGTGGTCGGGCGCGGTGCGTTCCTCGATGACGACGAGGTCCTGGTCGGCCATGTCGAGCCACAGCCCGCTGGCCGTGTCCGCGGGGAAGGGGGCCATCCGGAAGTGCACGGGGCGGCCACGCCGTCTGCTCATCCCGTCGCACAGGGCGGCGTACAGGTCGGCCGGCGGGGCGGGGGCCGGGAGGGTCAGCTCCGAGACCAGTTCGCCGCTGAGCCGGCGCATTTCCTTCGCGATGCTCACGCTTCTCCCCCGGATCACGACTCGGGCCGCTTCACGCTCTCCAGGAGCATGTCCAGCCACTCGGCGACCTTGTCGCGGTGCTGGTCGGTGGGCAGCTGAGCGGCACGCCAGGCGATCCCGCGCACGCCGTGGTCCTGCAGCAGCCGCTCCAGCGGGTCCTCGGCGGCCGCGGCCGCCTCCCGGGCGGCGAGCTTCTGCAGCAGCTCCTGCTCGGTGTGCTGCAACGCCCCCGCGAGCGCCTCGGGGTCCTCCGCGGTGAGGAAGCCCGCGTGCACGCGGAAGAAGCGCTGAAGGGCGTCGCAGTGCTCCATCGTGGGACGCCGGTCGCCGTTGATGAGGGCGCCCGCCTGCTGGCGCGACATGCCCGCGCCGTCGGCGATCTCCTGCTGGGTGTACTTGCGGCCGTTCGGCTTGAGCCGCGTACGGCGCAGCAGGTCCAGGCGCTGCAGGAAGCGGGCCTGCACATCGGGCTCGCCGGCCGGCCGGCCGCTGAGCAGGGCCCTGACCACGGGCTCGGGGACACCGGAGGCGACGGACAGCCGTCCGGTGCCGAAGACCTCCGCGTGCGCCACACCGAGCCGGTCGGCGAGCGCGGCGACACGGGCGACGACGGCCGACAGCAGCACCGTCGCCGTGGCGCCCGGAACCTCGAAGCCATCCTCCGCCACCGACAGGTCTCCTAGGTCTCTCACGTCCCTCGCACCGGGACACGCTCATCGGCACAGACGGTCGCCGTGAACTTGTGGAGAGTAGCGGGTGTTTCGAACTCACATCCAGGTCTCGCCACAACTGTGGCCAATTTCAGCCGTCAACGAGCATGGAATGCCACGATAGTTGACATGACTGCGCCTCGGCAGCAGGATCGGGGCGCCGCGTGAAGGCCGCATAGGCAAGAGGGGTGACCTCCCGATGGCATATCAGGCAGGTGGGCAGCGGTCCGTACCGCGTCCCGTCCCCGAAGGACCCGAGGCCCAGGCGTATCTGCAGGACTGCGCCGTCTACCTGGAGGCCGTCCCCTTCCCGTCCGTCGTGGTCGACCATCGCTGGGACGTGGTGCAGTCCAACGCTGCTTTCGCGTCACTTTTCCGTGCGGTGGGCCCGCACCCGACGGCCCAGCCGGGCGACAACTTCCTGCGCTTCGTGCTGTTCCATCCCGACGCGCCCTCGGTGCTCGGCGACCACGAGGCCGGCTGGTGCCTGCCGATGCTCGCCGGTTTCGCGGCCGCCGTGGAGCGGCACGGTCACGACCACGGCCTGCTGGCCATCCGCCGTGAGATCGCCCAGGACCCGATCATGGAGGCCGCCTACCGGTACGGCCTGCCGCACTGGATCCGCGCGGTCGGCGAGGGGGCCGCGGAGCACGACGGGGCGGTCCGCCCGCTCGTGCATCCCGACCCGCGCTGGGGCGCCACGGACTGCCGCATCGTCGAGGACACCCCGAGGGCCCTGCGGGACATGGGGTACACGCGGCTGACGATGGTGCTGCGCGAGGCGCGTCCCGCCCCGACCGCCCGCAGGACGCGCGCCGTGCGCCGCACCGCCAGCCACCTCAGCGTGGTGCCTGCCGCCGAGGCCTGACGCCCCCTGCGGGGCCGGGCGTCCCGCGGGTCACAGGTCCAGGACCAGTTTCCTCCCCCGGCATCGGGACACACAGATCATCATGGTCTCCCCGGCCTCCCGCTCCTCGGCGGTGAGCACCGAGTCGCGGTGCTCCGGCACGCCCTCCAGCACATCGGTCTCACAGGTGCCGCAGGTGCCCTCGGTGCAGGAGAAGAGCACCTCGACACCGGCCGCGCGCACCGCGTCCAGCACGGACACGTCCGGCGCGACCGTCACCGTGCGGCCGCTCTGCCTGAGCTCGACCTCGAACTCGGCCTCCGTGCCCGCGGGTCGCTCCTTGGCCTGGAACCGCTCGACGTGCAGCGCCCCGGCCGGGCAGCGCTCCTCCACCGCGTCCAGCAGGGGACCGGGGCCGCAGCAGTAGACGAGGGCGTCCTCGGGCAGTTCGTCGAGCACCGAGGCGAGGTCCAGCAGACCGGTCTCGTCCTGAGGCGCGACCGTGACCCGCTCCCCGTACCGCGCCAACTCCTCGGTGAACGCCATGGATTCGCGGGTACGGCCCCCGTACAGCAGACGCCACTCGGCGCCCGCCGCCTCGGCCGCCGCCAGCATCGGCAGGACGGGCGTGATCCCGATGCCGCCCGCGATGAACCGGTAGCGGGCCGCCGGGCGCAGGGCGAAGTGGTTGCGCGGACCGCGCACCCGGATCTTGTCGCCCTGCCTCACCTCCTCGTGCACATGGGCCGACCCGCCCCGCCCGGCCGGCTCGCGCAGCACCGCGATCCGCCAGGCGCTCCGGTCGGCCGGGTCGCCGCAGAGCGAGTACTGCCGCTCCAGCCCCGGCCCGAGGACCACGTCGACGTGGGCCCCGGGCTCCCAGGCCGCGAGCGGCTCGCCCAGCGGGTGGCGCAGGGTGAGGGCGAGTACGCCGTCGGCCGCGGACTCGCGCCGTTCGACGATGAGTTCGACTTCGTGGACGTCACTCATGAGGTGCTTCCTCAGGCGGCTCGTGCCCCTCGGGGGCGGATGCGTGCGGTGTGTGACCCTCGGGATGGGCGAGCATCCACTCCCACATCTGCACCGGGTCCTGTGCGGTGTGCTCGGCTCCGCAGTGGCAGGTGCCGTGCAGGACGTCGGTGCCCGGCAGCCAGTCGATGCGGTAGACCTCGCCGGTGGGGCTGCTCACAGGACCTGCTCCACCGGCTTGTCGCCCTCCTCCACCAGCCGGGCGAGGATGCGGCGGGCGGCGAGTCCGCCGGTGTCGATGTTGATGCTCAGCTCCTGGTAGCCCGACCGCTCCGAACCCAGCGTCCGCTGCAGGAGGTTGAGGGCGTCGACGTCCTGCATGACCACCGTGTGGTTGTTGCCCCGCAGGAACTCGGTGACCTCGTCGTCGTCCGTCGCCCAGTCCCGCGAGACCATCCAGAAGTCGTACACCTTGCCGTCGGCGGAGGGGGTGATCGCGTACGTGATCTCGGTGTGGAACCCGTTCGGGTCGCTCCCGTCCGCCTCCGGCAGCACGCCCACCGGCGCGATGCGGCTGTGCAGCAGATACAGGCACGGCGCGTGGTACTCGATGTCCTGCCACCGGGTGATCCGCCCCGCGATCCCGGTCGAACGGGCGTAGAAGGGCGGGCACTCGGCGTCGTCCATGTGCCGGCTCACCCGCACGATCCCGGCGCCCTCGTCGACCTCGGTGGTGATCGGCGTCTCCGCGACCTCGGGGGTGCCGATGTATCCGCCGTGCAGATACGTCTCGTGGGACAGGTCGAGGAGGTTGTCGACGAGCAGCCCGTAGTCCGCGTCGATCGGCTCCATGCCGCGCACGGTCGTCCAGCCGGGGGCGTCGAGGTGGCGGGCGCGCGGGACGGTCTGCGGATCGGCGAGCGCCGGGTCGCCGATCCACACCCACACCAGGGAGTCCTGCTCGACGACCGGGTAGGCGGTGACCCGGGCGGTGCGCGGGATGCGCTTCTGCCCCGGCACGTACACACAGGCGCCGGTCGTGTCGTAGGTGAACCCGTGGTAGCCGCACACGATCCGGTCGCCGTCGAGCCGGCTCTCGGAGAGCGGGAACCGGCGGTGCACACACCGGTCGTGCAGCGCGACCGGCGTGCCGTCCTCCTCGGTCCGGTAGAAGACCAGCGGCTCCCCGAGGACCGTCCGCCCGAGCAGCTCCTCGCGGCCGACCTCGTGACTGTAGGCGGCGACGTACCACTGGTTCCTGGCGAATGCGGTGGTGTGAGGCATGGGGTTCCCGTCCCTGTCGGCGGGGCGCCGTCGCCCCGCGTGCCGTGGTTGGACTCAGGGTCCTGACGACGGCGACCGCTGGGCAAGGCGGCTTCTGCCAGACGGAAGCACTTTCGTGGAAGAGCTGGTCGGAGCGTCTGTTCCGGCTGTCGACGTTCAGCTCCGCGGACGGCGGAGCGGCGCCACCCGAGACGACACTCGGGCCCTCGACCTGGCCGGCCTCCGTCGCCCGCAACAAGGTGGTCCGCCGTCTCCGTCGGCGGACCACCTGGGAAGACCGATGCTAGAAATTGTATTTGTTGATGTTCTTGGCGGTGAAGGCGGTCGGATCACCCAGATTGACGACGCCATTTTTTCCGAGCACGAAGAGCTGCCCGCCCATGCCTCGGAGACCTTGCCCCTCCCGTCCTGTGATCTGCCCAGAGGCAAGGGACTCCGCGGTCCACGCCGCGAGTTTTCCGAGTTCGCTGGGATCCCAGAGCTCAAAACTCTCGACAGTGCCGTCCTTGACGTACTCCCGCATGCCATTGGGCGTTCCCAGACCCGTCAGCTTGACCTTGCCCTTGGAAGGTGATTGTGACAGGTACTTGGCGGCAGAGGTGATGCCGACAGAGGTCGGAGCAATGATCCCCTTGAGGTTCGGGTACTTCTTGAGGAGACTCCCGGTGAGGGTGTAGGACTTATCGGAATCGTCGTCGCCGTAGACGACGGTGACCAGTTTGATGCTCGAGTAACGTGGGTCGGTGTCGAGGTCTTCCTTCATGTACTTGATCCAGTTGTTCTGGTTCGTCGCACTCTCGGAAGCGCTGAGGATCGCTATGTCGCCCTTGTAGTCGATCTGCTGCGCCAGCGACAGGACCATCGGAAAGGTCAACTGATCCGGGTCGGCAGGTGAGACGAAGGCGTTACGGCACTCGGGGCGTGTGTCGGAGTCGTACGTGACCACCGGGATGCCCTTGCCCATCGCGTGCTTGAGCGCGCCGCAGAGAGCGTCGGGGTCCTGCGCGGAGACGACTATGGCATCGACTCCCTCGTCGGTGAGCTGGTTTATGTATTTCACCTGCCCTGCTGTGTCGGTACTGTCAGAAGTGCCGACCTCTTTGTATGTCGAGCCGAGCTTCTCGACGACTTCTCTGCCACCTTTGCTCGCGGCTGCAAAATAGAGGTTCCCTCCCAACTGCTTCGGGACGAAGGCGATCGTCATCGCCGTCTTTATGGGATCCAGGGGATAGCCTCTTCTTGCGGTGGTGGGGTTCGTCGGCGCAGCGCTCTTGGGCTCTTCATTCTCACTGCCGCACGCGGCGGTGAGGAGCGTGAGCGGGACAATGGCGGCGAGCGCCGATACCGTCCGGCGTGTCATGACATTGTTCAAAACACTTCTCTTTCCTCGAGGCGGGGGAGTGGAGCTGGACGAGCAGCCTCCCCGGCACTCCCGGCAGCTGTGCATCGACGAGACGTCCCGGCATGACACCCGGAAGGGTCTGGATCAGGGGGCGAGCCCAAGAGCTGAGGAGATCGGGGCGTTGAGATCTTTCGATGCCGGCACAGAGCCGATGCCTCGGCTCTGCCTGGCTCGGCTCACAGCGAGGCGGAGGGGCGATCGACGTGCTCTCCAGCCCCTGGGCGGCGCCGGCCTCTGACGGACGAGATGCAGGACTCGCGCGCTAGTCCATGTCGCCGATGCGACCGGACCCGCCCGACCGCTGAGCGGAAGCGGCAGCGGCAGCGAAGGGTTCGCGGTCTGACGGAGGACCCGGACGGCTCGTCCTCGGCGGCCGTAACCTGCCCGCCGCGACCGATTGAATGCTTTCAACTTGCATAAATCGGGACCTTAGGGCTTCCCCCTGTGACCGTCAACCACCTGTACAGTCTGAATTTTCCGCAAAATTCGGTCATGATTCTGCCTTGTGAATCGATTCAATCCAGGCGGGATGCACCCGCCGCCCGCCATCCTCCCCGCGCTCCTCGTCGACGTGCCCTCATTCGCCGCCGCGGCCAACTCCCGTGACCGCTCTGCGTTCTTCTTGGTGTCGCAGCCTCGGTGAGGCGTCCGGACGGGACGAGGACCGGCTGTCATTTGCCTTCCGGCCTGTCTCCGGGGCCCGTGGCGGCCGCGTCCTCCCGGTCACGCATGCGTCCGGTTCGGCCCGCGCCGGGGAAGTGCCTGATCGGTCTGTCTCGCCTTCGGTGGTGACGACGAGTCGTCTGCCCGGGAGGACCCGACTGCCGCCGTTGGCGGGAGGCTTGGCCGTACCCCTCAGTCGTGCGCAGGAAATGCCGACGGGCTCTCGGGCACCGGATCGCGGGGGCTGGTCAGGTCCCGGTGGGGGCGGGATAGTGTGCCCCGGTGACCACGCATTCGAACACGCCTGCAGGCTGGTATCCCGATCCGCACGGGGCGGCCCAGACCCTGCGTTACTGGGACGGCGCCCAGTGGACCGAGCAGACCCATGCCGACGGCAAGGGCGGCGCCGCCCCGCAGATACCGCAGCAGGCGGGGCCCGACGCCCGGGTCCAGCGCCAGGTGCAGCAGCAGGCCGGGGTCGCGCCGAGCGGCCCCGGCGGCGGCTCCCTGTTCAGCGAGCCGGTGCTGGTGGTGAACCAGAAGGCGAAGCTGATCGAGCTCACCAACGAGTACAAGGTGATGGACCAGCAGGGCAACCAGCTCGGCTCGGTGGTCCAGGTCGGCCAGAGCACGCTGCGCAAGATCGTGCGCTTCCTGGCAAGCATCGACCAGTACCTGACGCAGCGGCTGGAGATCCGCGACGCCCACGGGCAGCCGGTGCTGCTGCTGACCCGTCCGGCGAAGATCTTCAAGTCGCGAGTGCTGGTGACCCGGCCCGACGGACAGCCGGTCGGCGAGATCGTCCAGCAGAACGTCTTCGGCAAGATCAACTTCGCGATCAACGCGGACGGCCGGCAGGTCGGCGCCATCAAGGCGGAGAACTGGCGGGCGTGGAACTTCGCGATCGTCGACCACGCGGACAACGAGGTCGCCCGGATCACCAAGACCTGGGAAGGCCTCGCCAAGACGATGTTCACCACCGCGGACAACTATGTCCTGCAGATCCACTACCAGCTGCCCGAGCCGCTGTTGAGCCTCGTCGTGGCCACCGCCCTGACCGTGGACACCGCCCTCAAGCAGGACGCGCGCGGTCTGGGCTGACGCCCTCCCGCGCACCGGTGGCGTTCGCCCGGAGGCGCGGGCGGCGCTCGCCCGGAACATCGGGTGGCACCCTCCTGGAGGGCGCCACCCGATCCGGAGCTACAGCGGGGTGAGGTGCTCCGGGCCGGTCGTCGGCCGGGGCAGCAGCGCCGGTTCGGCGGACGCCGTCTCCGGCCTCAGCGCCAGCACCGCCGCCACCGGGTGCTCCTCGTCCGTGACGGCCGCCGGGTGTGGTGCGGCCCGGGACAGCAGCACCACGCCCCGCCCCGCGAGCCCGGCTCCCGCGAGGGCGAGGAGCATCCCCGCGAGCCCGCCCTGGAGCCGTTCGCCGAGGAGTGCGAGGCCGATCGCCGCAGCGGCCACCGGATTGGCGAGGGTCACCATCGCCAGCGGGGCGCCGAGACCGTCCCGGTAGGCCGTCTGCGACAGCAGCAGTCCGCCCGTCGCGAAGGCCGCGACCAGCAGCGCCACCCCGATCACCTGCATGCTCAGCAGCGAGCCCGACCGGTCCGTCGCGGCCACCGTCACCGTCTGGGTGAGTGCCGAGGCGACGCCCGAGGCGAAGCCGGACGCGGTCGCGTGCCGCAGCCCGGGACGGGCGCCGCGCCGGGCCAGCAGCCCGATCAGCGCGGCCGTCGCCCCCGCCACGGCCACCGCCTCCGGCCCGCTCAGGACGTCCTCGGGGGCCGGCCCCGAGGCGGTGACCAGGATCGCGGCCAGGCCGGCCAGGGTGAGGGCGGTGCCCCGCCACTCGGCGGCGTCGACGCGGCGTCCTGCGACCCGTGCGCCCATCGGCACCGCCGCCACCAGGGTGAGCGCGCCGAGCGGCTGCACCACGGTGAGCGGGCCGTACTTCAGAGCCACGACGTGCAGCAGCGCGGCGGCGGCGTTCAGCCCCACCGAGCACCACCAGGCCCCGTTGCCGAGCAGGCGGACCAGGCCCGAACCGGGGTGCCGGGAGGCGAGCCGCTCCTGGGCGACCGCGGCGGCCGCGTACGCGACGGCCGAGAACAGGGAGAGGACGACGGCGACCAGGGTGGCGTTCATCGGCCCGCTCCGGCCAGGACCGGCTGCTCGGCCGGGACGTGGGCGCGCTTGCCGGGTGCGACCGTGCCGGCCGTGCCGGCCGTGCGCCGGGGTACGGGGATCAGCGCAAGCGCCACACCGAGCAGGGCGGCGGCGGCGAGCGCGTCGAGCCAGTAGTGGTTGGCCGTGCCCACGATCACCAGCAGGGTGAGCAGCGGGTGCAGCAGCCACAGCCACCGCCACCGTGACCGGGTGGCGACGATCAGGCCGATCGCCACCATCAGCGCCCAGCCGAAGTGCAGCGAGGGCATCGCCGCGAACTGGTTCGACAGGTGGTCCGTCCGCGGCGGACCGTAGACCGAGGGTCCGTACACGCGCGCGGTGTCCACCAGGCCTGTCGTCGCCAGCATCCGCGGCGGGGCGAGCGGGAACGTCAGATGCAGCACCAGGGCGGCGGCGGTCACCGCGGCCAGCACCCGCCGCGCCCATGTGTAGTGCGCCGGACGCCGCAGGTACAGCCAGACCAGGAAGGCCAGGGTGGCCGGGAAGTGCACGGTCGCGTAGTAGGCGTTCGCGGCTTCGGCCAGGCCGTCGCCGTGCAGCAGCAGGGACTGCACCGAGCCCTCGCCGGGCAGGTGCAGCCACCGCTCGGCGTGCCAGACGTCCCGGGCGTCGCGGAAGGCCTCGCCGGTGTGGCCCGCGGCCAGTTGCCGGCCGAGTTTGTAGACGACGAAGAGACCTGCGACGAGCAGGAGCTCTCGGACTACGGGCGGCCTCGCCGGTGTGACCGGCTCCGCTTCTGCAGGCTCGGTGCGGGCATTCATCCCCCGGCCCCTTCGCTGACGTGGTGCGTGTGAGGTGGTGCTGCCGGGCGGTGGCTCGTGCATACACCATCGATACGATGTCGTACCGATACGCCAGTGTACCGATACGGATGCGTACCGGTACACTGGCGTATCGATTGATGTGCGCCACACTGGAGACCGGGCCCGACCGGAGGCCCGCACCGCCTTCGGACGGGTGCGCCCGGCGGAAGAGAATCGAGGGGACAGCGGATGACGTCGCAGGCCGCGGACGGACCGGACTCGGCCGCCGCCACGCGCCGCTCGAAGATCACTCCCGAGCGGGAACAGGAGTTCTTCGACGCCGTCCTCGACCAGGTCCGTGAATGCGGCTACGAAGCCGTCACCATGGAGGGCGTCGCGGCGAGCACCCGCTGCAGCAAGTCGACGCTCTACCGGCAGTGGAGGACCAAGCCGCAGTTCGTCGTCGCCGCCCTGCGCTCCCGCCGGCAGGCCCGGTTGACCGGCATCGACACCGGCTCGCTCGCCGGGGACCTGCGCGAGGCCGCCCAGGCCGCGGGCCGCTGGTCCACCCATGACACCGAGCTGATGCAGGCCCTCGGTCACGCGGTCACCGGCGACCAGGAGCTCGCCCGCGCGCTGCGGGAGGCGATCGTCGCCCCGGAGATCGACGCGCTCCGGGAGATCCTGCGGCGCGGGGTGGAACGCGGCGAGATCGCCGGTGACCACCCTGCGCTGGAGTACGTCCCCGCGCAGATGTTCGGGGTGATCCGCGCCCGCCCGGTCGTCGACGGGGAGTACGCGGACCAGGAGTACCTGCTGCGTTTCGTGGAGGCCGCCGTGCTGCCGGCCCTCGGTCTCGTCCCGCGCTCCGGAGGCGACCTGCCGGGGGACCGCTCCGAGGCCGGTCCGGGACCTCAAGGACCCAGGCCGCCGTCCAAGGGATGACTGGACGGCCGCCTGTATCGCGCCGCACCGTGGGGACGGGGGCGGCGCGCACCCCCCGGGGTGGGGGGGGGGGGG
>NZ_JBMNDR010000079.1:16217-39934 GCF_052543235.1 Streptomyces sp. SAS_272
GCCCCGCACCCCCCGGCCGGGTGGGACACCCCTGTGAGTGCAGGGGCGTCCCACCCGGCCGATCGTGTCCCGCGGGCCGGATCCGGCGGTCAGACGTCCTGTCCGCTGCCGCCGCCCGTCGACACCTTGACGCTCTTGGTGATCGTGTCGATGACCGACACGTCCTGGTCGGTGTCGAGACCGAAGCGGAGCACCACCATGCGCTTGGCGTCCGCGGGCGCCGGGAACGCCAGCGACTCGACATAGCCGTCCGCGCCCTTGCTCGTGACCGCCTTCCAGCGCACCAGATAGCCCTTCTGCCCGGCCACCGTCACCGCCTTCGAGGCGAGCACCTGGTGCGAGGTGATCGCGCCGTACGTCGTCCCGCCGTACGACTGCTCGGCGTTGGCCGCGATGTCCGCCTTCGCGACCTCCTCGGCCGTGCTGCCCTTGCTCCCCAGCACCTCGGCGGGCGACGAGTACACGCCCCCCTTGGTGCAGGTCTTGGTGGTGTCGCCCGGGCACTTGTAGGAGGCACCGGAGACGACCTGGACGCCCACGTTGAGCTCCTGGCCCGCCCAGCCCTTCGGGATGGGGATGCTGATCCCGTTGAGCGCGTCGGTCACCGACCCGCTCTTGATCGTCGGCGGCTCGGAGCCCCGCGGCGAGGGCGACTCCCCGCCGGACCCGCCCGAGCCGCCCTGGCCGTCGCCGTCCTGGCCGCCCGGGCCGCCGGGACCGCCCGGTCCCTGGGCCGTGCCACCGCCGCCGCCCGAGCCGTCGTCCTTGGCGAGCGCGTACACGCCGACCCCGATGCTGGCGAGGACGGCGACGGCTGCCGCCACGGCTATGCCCGTGCGCAGCCCCCGCCGTCGGCCGGCCGCGGGCGCCGCGGGATACCCCGGGTAGCCGGCCTGCCCGGGGCCTCCGGGGTACGCGGGGCCTCCGGGATACGCGGGGCCTCCGGGATACGCGGGACCTCCGGGGTACGCGGGTCCGCCGGCGTACGCGGGTCCGCCGGGATGTGCGGGACCTCCGGGATACGCCGGGCCCCCCGGGTATCCCGGCTGCCCCGCCCCGCCGGGGTGGGCCGCGGGCGCGCCGTCGGCCGCGGTCTGCGCCGGCGGACCCCAAGCGGCGGCCGAGCCCGCGGCGCGGGTCTGGTCCGTCCATGCCTTGCCGTCCCACCAGCGTTCGGTGGCGGGACCGTCATTCGTCTGCCCCGGATCGGGATACCACCCGGGAGGAGTCACCTGCGTCATACCCCCACCGTATGAGGCGTCGGTGAGATCCGGATGAGAGGGAGCGCACTCCGTCGGAACAGGCCCCCGACGCCCGGCCGCCTAGGTGGCGCGAATTCGACGTCAATTCGGTGCGCGTCACTCGCCGTTGACGTCATGGGGGCACTTCCGCAGGCCCGCCGGGGCCTTCGGCGTCGCGAGCCGTCACCCGTCGAGGCGGGACCTGCGCGGACAGCCCTCCGCGCGAGCCCTCGGAGAGCTACGCTCGACGTCGGTACGTCGTTCGGGCGACTTGGGGAGGTAGCGGGATGACGGAGGTCAGGCCGGCGGCGGCCGCCTCGGCTTCCCTGTGGGAGCGCGACGCGGAGGTCGCCGCCATCGCGCAGGCGGTGGAGACGCTCTGCGCCGACCGGTCCTCCACGGGTCACCTGCTGGTGCTCCGCGGCGAGGCCGGATTCGGCAAGACCGCCCTGCTGGCCGAGACGCGTCGCATCGCCGAGGCCCGCGGCTGCGCCGTCTGGTCGGCCCGCGGCGGCGAGACACTGAGGTCCGTCCCCTTCAACATGGTGCGGCAACTGCTGCAGCCCGCCCTGATGTCCCTGCACCCGGAGGAGGCCCGCGAGTACCTCGGCGACTGGTTCGGCATCGCAGGTCCCGCTCTCGGCATCGTCGAACCCGGAGAGGGCCACGCCGACCCGCAGGGCGTGTGCGACGGCCTCGTCGCCGCCGTCACCCGGCTGGCCAGGCGGGACTACCCGCTCGTGCTGCTCGTCGACGACGCGCACTGGGCCGACCAGGAATCCCTGCGCTGGCTGGCCGCCTTCGTGGAACGCCTCGACGAACTGCCGGTCCTGATCGTCGTGGCCCGCAGGCCCGGCGACGTGAAGGCCGACGCGGCCCGCCACCTCGACGCCGTCGGGGAGGCCGCGGGGCGCGCCGTCACCAGCCTCAGCGCCCTGACCCCGGCCGCGGTCGCCGGCCTGACCCGGGCCACCCTCGGCGACCACGCCGAGGCCTCGTTCTGCCGCGAGGTGTGGGCGGTCACCGACGGCAACCCGTACGAGACCGTCGAACTCCTCGCCAAGGTCCGCGACCGCGAGCTGACGCCGAGCGAGTCCTCCGCCACCGAACTGCGCGCCCTGAACCGGGCGGCCCGCGGCGGAGGACTCGTCGACCGCCTGGAGAAACTCGGCGTCGACGCCACCAAGTTCGCGATGGCGGCCGCGATCCTCGGGGCCGACATCTCCGTGGCCCAGGCCGCCCGGCTCGCCGGCCTCGGCCGTGACGACGCGGCGCGCTGCGCCGAACTGCTGCGCAGCGCCCGTATCCTCACCGAGCCCGATCCCGCCGCCGCCCCGGCCGAGGACGGCGACCTGGAGTTCGTCCACCCGCTGATCGCCTCCGCCGTCTACGACTCCATCCCCGGCGGCCTGCGCACGGCGATGCACGGCATCGCGGCCCAGGTCGTCGCCGACGCCGGGAAGGGCCTCGCGGCCGCCTCCCGCCATCTGCTGCAGGTGCACGCGGAGGGCGACGAGGAACTCGTCGAGCAGCTGCGCGAGGCCGCCCGGGAGCACCTCGCCGTCGGCGCCCCCGACGCGGCGCGCCGCTGTCTGGAACGGGCCCTGCGCGAACCGCCCGTGCCCGACGTCCACGCGCGCGTGCTCCACGAACTGGGCTGCGCCACCCTGCTCACCGCACCGGCCCGGACCATCGAGCACCTGCGCAAGGCGCTGTCCCTGCCGGGCCTGGGCGGCGACGAGCGGGTCGACGCCGTCTACCGCCTCTCCCAGGCGCTGCTGCACAACGACCAGCTGGGGGAGGCCGTCCGCACGGTCGAGGCGGAGGCCGCCCGGCACGCACCCGGACCCGCGCGGCTGCGGCTGCAGGCCGTCCAGTTCATGTGGGAGGGCGTGAACGCCGGTGACCCGGCCTCCGCCCGCCGCTCCGAGAAGCTCGCCACCCTCGCGGCGGCCTGCACCGGCCGGGACAACTCCGAGCGCGCCCTGCTGATCCTGCGCGGGTTCGACCTGATGACCCACGGCGAGAACGCCGAGGAGGTCGTCGAGTTCTGCGACCGCGCCCTCGTCAACGGCCGTCTCGCCCCAGGGCTCGGCTGGACCGACCAGGAGTGGGGCATCGAGCTGCTGATGATGCTGGCCAGCTCCTATGCCTACACCGACCGGCTCGACCGCGCCGACGTCCTGTTCAACGAGGCCCTGCGCGCCTATGTGTCGGCCGGCTGGAGCGGCGGTCACCTCGCCCTGGCCCACGCCTACCTCGGTCTCGGGCTGCGCCGAAGGGGGCGTCTGAAGGAGGCCGAGGAATCGCTCACGGAGTCCCTGCGCCTCGCCGAACGCGTCGGCCGCGGGCTGCCGTTGTACTGGTCGGCGACCTGCAACCTGGTCGACACGCTGCTGGTGCGCGGCCATGTCGACCGGGCCTGGGAGGTGGCCGAACAGTACGGCTTCGCCCCGCC
Source organism: Streptomyces sp. SAS_272 (assembly GCF_052543235.1). Lineage (NCBI taxonomy): Bacteria > Bacillati > Actinomycetota > Actinomycetes > Kitasatosporales > Streptomycetaceae > Streptomyces > Streptomyces sp. SAS_272. The sequence continues at coordinate 19,917 of NZ_JBMNDR010000079.1, forward strand.
CTACCCGTCGACGATCGTGCTGCCCGATCCCCGTTCGGTGCGCGGCCGACTGCTGCTGGCCGTCGGCCGGGTCCAGGAGGGCGTCAACGAGCTGGAGGAGGCAGAGAAGGCGGCGGCGGCCCGCGGCCACCTCAACCCGGTGATGGTGCCCTGGGCCGTCGACCTGGCCCGGGCTCTCGCCGTGGAGGACCCGGCACGGGCCGGCCGGCTCGCCGCAGAGGCCCGCCGTCAGGCCGAGCGCTTCGGCACCGACACCGCGATCGGCGAGGCGCTGCGCTGCGCCGCGGCCCTGGAGACGGGGCAGCGTGCCGTACGGCTCGCCCAGCAGGCGGTCACCTACCTGGAACTGTCGCCCTGCCAGTTCGAACACGCCGCCGCGCGGATCGAGTACGGCATCCTCTCCCGCTCGGTCGCCGAACTCGGCCGGGGCCTGACGCTGGCGCGCTCCTGTGGCGCGGACGGCCTGGTGGAGAAGGCGCAGCAGGCCCTGCAGGGGCTCGGCGCACCCCAGGTCGGCCTGGTCCCGGGCCAGACCAGGCGATAGGCGCGACAGCCGGGCCGAAGGCCCCACCCGGCCTGCCCGTCTGGTGCTGGCCGCCCGGTCTGGTGCCGGCCGCCCGGTCCGGTGCCGGCCGCCCCGTCTGGTGCCGGCCGCCCGGTCCGGTGCCGGCCGCCCCGTCTGGTGCCGGCCGCCCGGTCCGGTGCCGGCCGCCCGGTCCGGTGCCGGCCGCCCCGTCTGGTGCCGGCCGCCCCGGTCTCGTGCCGGTCGCCAAGTCGGGTGCCGGCCGCCCCGGTCTCGTGTCGGCCGCCCCAGTCGGGTGCCGGTCACCCGGTCTGGCGTCGGTCGCCCCGGTCCGGTGTCGGTCGTCCGGTCCGCTGCGCGGGCGGGCCCGTGCAGCAGTGGGTCAGGCCGTCACGTCGTCCTCCTCCGCCAGAACCCGCTGGGCCGTGGCGAAGGCCGAGTTCGCGGCCGGGACCCCGCAGTAGACGGCCGTCTGGAGCAGCACCGCGCCGATCTCCTCGGGGGTGAGTCCGTTGCGGCGGGCCGCCCGGACGTGCATCGCCAGCTCGTCGTAGTGGCCGTGCGCCACCAGCGCGGTCAGAGTGATCATGCTGCGCTCGCGGCGGTCGAGCGTCGGGTCGGTCCAGATCTCCCCCCAGGCGTAGCGGGAGATGAAGTCCTGGTATCGGGCGGTGAACGCGTTCTGCCGCGACTGGGCCCGGTCCACGTGGGCGTCGCCCAGCACCTCGCGCCGCACCTCCATGCCCCGCTTCGCGGGTCCGTCGAGATGCGCCCGCAGCACGGTCAGCACGGCCTCGGGACACTGCGCGGGAGCGAGGTGCGAGGCCCCCGGCAGTTCGACCAGCGTGGCGTCCGGCACCGCGTCCGCGATCTCCCGCAGATGCGCCGGCGGCGTCGCCGGGTCCTGGCGGCCGGCGATCAGCAGGGTCCGCACGGCGATCTCCGGCAGCCGCTCGCGCAGATCGAACGCGGCCAGCGCGTCACAACACGCGGCGTACGCCGCCGGGTCCGCCGCGCGGTGGTCCGCGATCAGCTCCGGCACGGTGAACCCCGGCGTGAACCACCGGGCGTCCGCGGTCTCGACGAGCCCCGCGAGCCCCTCCGCACGCACCAGCGCGGCCCGCTCCTCCCACGGCCTCGACCCGTTGAAGTGGGCGGACGAACAGATCATCGCCAGCGACGACACCCGCTGCGGGCAGTGCAGCGCCAGATGCAGGCCCACCGCCCCGCCCAGGGAGACGCCCGCGTACGCGAACCGCTCCAGGCCGAGGGAGTCGGCGAGCGCCAGCACCAGACCGGCGAGGTCGCCCACGGTGGCGCCGGGACCGATCAGGTCGGCGGCCGAGCCCCCGTGCCCGGGCAGGTCCCAGCGGACCACCCGGTGGGTGGCGGACAGTTCGGGCGCGATCTTGCCCCATACGGCGTTCGAGGTGCCCAGGGACGGGCCGAGCAGCAGCGGGGGGCCCGAGGACGGGCCCTCGGCGCGGTGGTGGAGAAGGCTCTCGGTCAACGTCGCTCCAGCGCACGGTCGGTGAGGGCTCCGGCGGAGCCGGTGTAGTGGGCGGGGTCGGTGAGCTCGCCGAGGTCGGTCCCGGTCAAGTCCGGTTCGTCGGCGAGCAGTCGGCGCAGTGGCAGGTTCTCGGCGTAGGCGCGCCGGGCGAGTTCCGTGAGCAGCTCCTTGGCGCGGGCGCGGCCGAGCAGCGCCGACAGCTCGGCGGACAGCCGCTCGGAGACGATCAGTCCGTGGGTGAGGCCGAGGTTCGCGCGCATCGCGTCCGCGTCCACCCGCAGTCCTTCGGTGAGTTCGGCCGCGTCCCGGGCGGCTCCGCCGACCAGCCGCAACAGGTCCCTGAGCGGCTCCCACTCGGCGTGCCAGGCGCCGGCGGGGCGCTCGTCCTGTGCGGCCAGCGACCCGTAGAGCACGGCCGCGAGCTGCGGGGCGCGCCGGGCGGCCGCCGCGATCAGCGTCGAGCGCACCGGGTTCGCCTTGTGCGGCATGGCCGAGGAGCCGCCCCCACGGCCCTCGGCCACCTCGCCGATCTCGGTGCGGGCGAGTGTGAGGACGTCCGCGGCGATCTTGCCGAGGGCGCCCGCGGTGAACGCCAGACAGCCGGCGAGGTCGGCGACGGGCGTGCGCAGGGTGTGCCACGGCAACAGGGGTGCCGCCAGACCGAGTTCCCGGGCGAAGGCGGCGGGAAGTGCCGTCGCGTCCTCGGCGCCGTACGCCGTGAAGGCGGCCAGGGTCCCTGCGGCGCCGCCGAGTTGGGCGGGCAGCGAGTCCCGTACGGCCGTCACCCGGTCCCGGGCGTCCAGCACCAGGGAACGCCACCCGGCCGCCTTCAGCCCGAACGTGGTCGGCACGGCGTGCTGGGTCAGCGTCCGCCCCGGCATCGCCGTGTCCCGGTGCGCCGCGGCGAGGCCGGTCAGTGCGTTCCCGGTGCGGTCGAGGTCGGCGAGGACGAGGCCGAGTGTGCGCACGGCGACCAGCATCGCCGCCGTGTCCATGATGTCCTGGCTGGTCGCGCCCCGGTGGACGTACGGTCCGTGCCGTTCGCCGGTCGCCGCCGTCAGGTCGGCCACCAGCGGGATCACCGGGTTTCCGCCGTCGCGGGCGCGCTCGGCGAGGGAGCGCACGTCGAAGCCGTCGCCCTCCGCGGCCGAGGTGACCGCGGCCCCGGCCCCCTCAGGGGCCAGACCCAGCGCCTCCTGGGCGCGGGTGAGCGCCGCCTCCGCGTCGAGCAGCGCCCGCAGCCAGGCCTGGTCGGCGGTGGCGGAGGCGGCGGGGGAGCCGGTCCACCCGGGGGAGAGCAGACCGCTTCCGTACGGGACGTCGGATGGCGCAGGTGTCACTGGAACTCCAGGAAGACCGTCTCGCCTTCGCCCTGAAGGCGGATGTCGAAACGGTAGGTGCCGAGCGGCCCGTCCGTGGCGATCAGCGTGCCGCGCCGCGCCGGGTCCACCCGCCGCAGCAGCGGGTCGGCGGCCAGCACGGCCTCGTCGCCGGGCAGGTAGATCCGGGTGTAGAGGTGCACGAGCAGGCCGCGCGCGAACACGCAGACGCTCAGGTACGGGGCGCTCCGGCCGCGCGCGCCGGGCCGCAGCGTGCGCGCCGACCAGTGGCCGTTCGCGTCCGTCTGGATCCGTCCCCACCCGGTGAACTCCACCCCGTTGCGGCCGAGGAAGCCGCCGCTCGACGGGTCGCGCCGCATCGAGCCGTCGACCTGGGGGACATTGCCCTCGGGGTCCGCGCCCCACAGCTCCACGAACGCGTCGGGCAACGGGTTGCCCTCACCGTCGTACACGAAGCCCTGCAACGCGATGGTGTCCGGGTGGCCGGCCGGGGCGATGTCGCCGCCGCCGGGGAACGGCAGTGCGTGGCCGTAGAAGGGGCCGACCGTGTGCGACGGCGTGGGCAGCACGCTCTCCGGACGGCTCGTGTCGATCTTCGTCATGGCGGCTCAGCGTCCTTCTTCGATCCAGGTGGCGTGCGGCCCGTCGAGCACGATGTCCCAGTGGTAGCCCATGGAGAACTCGGGCACCGAGAGGCTGTGGTCGTAGGTGGCGACCAGTCGCTGCCGGGCCGCGTCGTCCGTGACCGACTGGATGATCGGGTCGTACGGGAACAGCGGGTCGCTCGGGAAGTACATCTGCGTCACGAGCCGCTGGGTGAACGCCGTGCCGAACAACGAGAAGTGGATGTGGGCCGGCCGCCACGCGTTGAGGTGCTGACGCCACGGGTAGGGGCCGGGCTGGATCGTGGTGAAGCGGTAGAAACCGGTGTCGTCCGTCAGCGTGCGGCCGACGCCCGTGAAGTTCGGGTCCAGCGGCGCGTCGTGCTGCTCACGCTGATGGGCGTACCGCCCAGCCGAGTTGGCCTGCCAGATCTCCACCAGCTGACCGCGGAGCGGATGTCCGTCGCGGTCCAGCAACCGGCCGGAGACCGTGATCCGTTCGCCGACAGGCTCGCCGGTGTGCTGCCGGGTGAGATCGTTGTCGATCTCCGTGATGTCCCGCTCGCCGAAGGCGGGGGAGGACAGCTCCACCAGCTCCGGGTCCTGCGTCACGTCGATGGTGACCGGCGCCTGCCGCGGATGGCGCAGGACGGAGGAGCGGTACGGCGCGTAGTCGCGCCGCGGCTGGTGCTCCACGGGCGCGCCGCCGGCGAGCCGCTTCTCGTACGCGGCATGCTCGGCCGCGATCTCCAGGTCGATGTCGGCTTGCGTGAGAGTCATGGCGTTTCCCGTGTTTCCTGACGTTCGAGGACGGGGACGAGACGCCGGCCCGCTGCCGATGCGGAGGGTGGCGGCCTCCACGCCGCCGCCAGGGCGGGCGAGCCGGGCAATTAATCAGGGCACTGATTATTGTTCCGAGGATTTCCACACGCTGCCATCGGAGACGCTCCCCGTCAAGACCCCAGGCAGAGCGGGTGAGCAGGTCCGGCGGCACGCGGGATCCCGTCGAGTGCAGAGGAGTATCGTTCAGTGCACCGATGAAACCTCGGGACGAAGACGGACGTCGACTCCACGCAGAGGAGCGCACATGGCAGCGGTGGACCTCACCCGCCACCCCGGGCATCTCGCCCGACGGCTGCAGCAGGCGCACTACCTGTTGTGGAACACGATGGTCTCCGAGGAGATCACCTCCCCGCAGTTCGCGGTGCTCAACGCGCTCGTCGCCGAGCCCGGCCTCGACCAGCGCACGGTGGGGGAGCGCGTGGGGCTCGACCGCTCCACCGTCGCCGAGGTGATCAGCCGGCTCATCCGCCGGGAACTCCTCGACAAGGTCCGCGACCCGCAGGACGGGCGCCGCTACCTGCTGGGACTCACCGAGGAAGGGCTGCGCACCCACCGCAGGCTCACCGTGCGCACGGCCCGGATGAACCAGGTCTTCCTCTCGCCGCTCTCGGCCGCGGAACAGACGGTGTTCCTCGAACTCATCCAGCGGGTCTCGGACGCGGCCGAGGGGCTGCGCAATCCGGGGGAGCCGCTGAGCGCCCCGTCCTGATCGCCCGGCTCCTCCGCCGGGGCCGGCGGGCCGTTGCGGACGTCCAGGACGTCCCGGACGTCCCGGTAGTCCGCGCCGCCTCTCCGGACACACCGCCGCGTCCCGTCCCGGCAGACCGGTCACGGCGCGTGCGGCACGGGCCTGTCCGCCGACGACGCGTTCGAGGCCGGCGACGCGTTCGAGGCCGAGGACGCAGAGGAGGCCGGGGCAGCGGAGGCGTTCGCGAAGACCACCCACACCTGCCCCCGGGCGAAGGCGACCGGGGCGCCGTCGGCGGTGGTGAAGTCGGTGCCCTCCGTCGCCGTGCCGCGTTTCCAGTTCACCTCGTAGGCCCGTCCGTCCCGCAGCACCTGCGCCTTCCCCGAACCCACCGTCTCGGTGTACGGCGTGTTGTTGCCCAGGAAGTCGTGGAAGCGCGACGCGCGCACCTTCACGTACTGCACGATCACCGTGGCCGGTGCGAGGGGCTGTCCGTCGCTCGTCCCGGTCGCCGTGCCGTCCGTCGAGACCAGCCAGCCCGCCCGGCTCGCGGACCAGGTGAAGGTGAAGCGGGCCGCCGGGTAGCGCACGGTGCGCGAGGCCGTCGTCGTGCCGCCCGAGGGCGCCGGCCCGTACCGGAAGCCCGTGGTCAGGGCGGCTGCGCCCGGAGCGGAGGGCAGCAGACGGCTCGGGCGCACGAACAGGTTGTGCGGGGCCGCCCGGTCCACGCCGCGGAAGTACGCGCCGGACGCGTCGGAGGGCGTGACGGCGTCCAGCGGCGCCCTGTCGATCAGCGGCAGCAGCCTGCCCTGCGCCCCGGAGAACGCCAGCACCGGCTGGTGGAACTGGCGCAGCAGCTCAAGATCGGACTCGCGGGCGCTGCGCACCGGACCGACCGCTTTCGGCAGTCGCGTCGCGTACACGGCCATCAGCCGGCTCAGCCCGCCCTCGACCTGTTCCACGTACACGACGTCCGCCGCGTCGAGACCGGTCTGCGGTCGTGCGGGCGGCGCGTTGTCGATCTTCACGGCGAGCACGGGGGCGGCGACGGCAGTCGGGCGGTCCCCGCCTGGGCTCGGTTTCTGCGACGCGCTGCGGCCGTCGTCCCCCGAAGGCTCCCGCGACGTCGTGCAGCCCGACGTGAGCGAGACCGCCAGCGCGGCGGCCAGCGCCGAGGCCAGCAGCGCCGCCGCGGCCGGGGAGCGTCCGGCGCGCACAGCGCGCGCCGGACGTCTGGAGCGTTTCGGACGACTCGGAACTCTCGCGCTCATCGTGTCCACCCCGTTCGGTGTATCGATTGTGCGCTCGTCGGACGACGGCGGCCATCCGTGACCGCGAGCGGCCGTCGCCGCGGTTCGGGGGCCGGGGCACGGGTACCCGGGCGGCAGCCAGGACCCGGGACCCCCGGACCCGCCGGGACGGACCGGCCGGCGGAGGGAGCGCGGCACGATGAAGGCTGTGACCTGGCAGGGCAAGCGGGACGTACGGGTGGACACCGTGCCCGACCCGACGATCCAGGAACCGACGGACGCCGTCATCCGCATCACGTCCAGCGGGCTGTGCGGCTCCGACCTGCACCTGTACGAGGTGCTCACCCCGTTCATGACCCCGGGCGACATCCTGGGACACGAGCCCATGGGAATCGTCGAGGAGGTCGGCGCGGCCGTGCCCGATCTGAAGGTCGGCGACCGGGTCGTGGTGCCGTTCCAGATCGCCTGCGGCAACTGCTGGATGTGCCTGAACTCGCTGCCCACCCAGTGCGAGACCACGCAGGTCACCGGCGAGGGCATGGGCGCCGCGCTGTTCGGCTACACCCGGCTGTACGGCGCGGTGCCGGGCGCCCAGGCCGAGTACCTGCGCGTGCCCCAGGCCCAGTTCGGCCCCATCAAGGTGCCCGAGGGCCCGCCCGACGACCGCTTCGTCTACCTCTCCGACGTCCTGCCCACCGCCTGGCAGGCGGTCGAGTACGCGGATGTGCCGGAGGGCGGCAGCGTCGCCGTGCTGGGCCTCGGCCCCATCGGTGACATGGCCTGCCGGGTGGCCCAGGTGCGCGGAGCCGGACAGGTCTTCGGCGTGGACCTGGTCGGCGACCGGCTGCGCCGGGCCCGCGCGCGGGGCGTGGAGACGTACGACCTGCGCAGCTTCGACAGCGAGAAGGAACTCGTCGCCGCCATCCGCGACGCGACCGACGGCCGCGGCCCGGACGCCGTGATCGACGCCGTCGGCACCGAGGCGCACGGCAGCGCGGCCGCCCGGATGGTCCAGAACGCCTCCGCGCTGCTGCCGCGGAAACTGAGCGGCCCGCTTGCGGAACGTTTCAGCGTCGACCGCCTCGCCGCCCTGCACACCGCCATCGAGCTGGTGCGTCGCGGCGGAACGCTCTCCCTGGTCGGCGTCTACGGCGGCATGGCCGATCCGCTGCCCATGCTCACCATGTTCGACAAGCAGCTCCAGATCCGCATGGGCCAGGCGAACGTGCGCCGCTGGACCGACCGGATCCTGCCCTACCTCACGGACGACGACCCGCTCGGCGTCGACGACTTCGCCACGCACCGGGTGCCGTTGTCGGAGGCCCCGCACGCGTACGACATGTTCCAGCACAAGCAGGACGGCGCGGTGAAGGTCCTGATGACGCCGTAGCCGCCGGGCCGGCTGCGGGGCGGTGGACGGTCAGGGGCGCGGCGGCGCCCCGAGGATCTCCGCCAGGTCGTAGCGCACCGGTTCCTCCAGCTGGGCGTACGTGCAGCTCTCCGGGGTGCGGTCCGGGCGCCAACGGCAAAAACGCGCCGTGTGCCGGAACCGCGCCCCGTTCTCCATGTGGTCGTACGCCACCTCGACCACCCGCTCGGGCCGCAGCGGCACCCAGGACAGGTCCTTCTTGCCCGACCAGCGGCTCGGCGCCCCGGGCAGCCGGGCGCTCTCGTGCGCCGCCTCGTCCGACCAGGCCGCCCACGGGTGCCCGGCCCCCTCCGGCATCCGCAGCGGCTCCAGTTCCCCGACCAGCTCCGCCCGGCGTTTCATGGTGAAGGCCGCACAGACCCCCACGTGCTGGAGGACGCCCGCCTCGTCGTGCAGGCCCAGCAGCAGCGAGCCCACCACGGGCCCGCTCTTGTGGAAGCGGTATCCGGCGACCACGACGTCCGCGGTGCGCTCGTGCTTGACCTTGAACATCGCGCGCTCGTTCTGCAGGTAGCGCAGACCCGGCGGCTTGGCGATCACCCCGTCGAGGCCCGCGCCCTCGTACTCCTCGAACCACTGGCGGGCCACTTCGACGTCGGTCGTCGCCGGCGCGACGTGCACCGGCGCCGTCACGTCGGCCAGCGCCCCGGTCAGAAGTTCCCGCCGGTCGCTCTGCGGCGCGTCGAGGACCGCCTGGTCGGCCAGCGCCAGCAGGTCGAAGGCGACGAAGGAGGCCGGCGTCCGCTCGGCGAGCGTGCGCACCCGGGAGTCCGCCGGGTGGATGCGCTCCGTCAGCGCGTCGAAGTCGAGCCGTCCCTCCCGGGCGATCACGATCTCGCCGTCCAGCACACACCGTTTCGGCAACCGCTCCCGCAACGCCTCTACCAGCTCGGGGAAGTACCTGGTCAGGGGCTTTCCGGTGCGACTGCCCAGTTCGATCTCGTCCCCGTCCCGGAAGACGATCGCGCGGAATCCGTCCCACTTCGCCTCGTACTGCATGCCCGGGGGGATGGTCGCCACCGACTTGGCGAGCATCGGCTTCACGGGCGGCATCACGGGCAGATCCATGGTGCGATTCTGCGCGCCGATCGCCTCGGCCGCCCGGCGGGCGGGGCCGCCGGGAGCGCGGGCGAATCCCCGGGGTGCGCGCGCATGCGAGTCGCCAGGGGTGTGTCTACCGTGGCTCGCATGGGCGATGCGGTGGAACTGCAAGCAGCCGGCCGGACGGTGCGCCTGTCCAGCCCGGACAAGGTGTTCTTCCCGGAGCGCGGCTTCACCAAGCTGGACCTCGCCCGCTACTACCAGGCGGTCGCCCCGGGCATCCTGCGTGCCCTGCGCAACCGCCCCACCACCCTCGAGCGCTACCCCGACGGAGTGACCGGGGAGTCCTTCTTCCAGAAGCGGGCGCCCAAGAACATGCCCGACTGGATTCCGACCGCGCACATCACCTTCCCCAGCGGACGCAGCGCCGACGAGATGTGCCCGACGGAGGAGGCGGCCGTCCTGTGGGCCGCCCAGTACGGCACCCTCACGTTCCACCCGTGGCCGGTGCGGCGCACCGACGTGGACCGCCCCGACGAACTGCGCATCGACCTCGACCCGCAGCCCGGCACCGACTACGACGACGCCGTCCGCGCCGCCCACGAACTGCGGTCCGTGCTGGACGAGTTCGGCGGACTGCGCGGCTGGCCGAAGACCTCGGGCGGGCGCGGCCTGCATGTCTTCGTGCCGATCGAGCCGCGCTGGACCTTCACCCAGGTCCGGCGCGCCGCCATCGCCGTGGGCCGGGAGATGGAGCGGCGGATGCCGGACCAGGTGACCATCCGCTGGTGGAAGGAGGAACGCGGTGAGCGCATCTTCGTCGACTACAACCAGACCGCCCGCGACCGCACCATCGCCTCCGCCTACTCCGTGCGCCCGCGCCCGCACGCTCCCGTCTCGGCGCCCCTGCGCTGGGAGGAAGTGGGCGAGGCCCGCCCCCGCGACTTCGACATCGCGACCATGCCCGCCCGTTTCGCGGAACTCGGCGACGTCCACGCCGACATGGACGACCACGCCTTCTCCCTCGACGCCCTCCTCGACCTGGCCCGGCGCGACGAGCACGACCACGGCCTCGGCGACCTGCCGTATCCGCCGGAGTACCCGAAGATGCCGGGCGAGCCGAAGCGGGTGCAGCCCAGCAGGGCCAAGAAGGGGACGCCCGACGCGGGAGAGCCCCCGGCGGGCGCCGCAGCTCCCTGATCCGCCCCGCCGCGCAGAGGGCACGTCCGACGTGACGGCTGCCGCCGGTGGTGTCGCGTGGTGCAGCGGGGCGGTGGCGTGGCACGGGCTGGTTCCGGGGTGCTGCGGGGCAGTGGCCTGGCGGGGCGTCGCCGGTGCGGCGAGAGCGCTCTCATCCGCGCGCCCGGGCCGCCCGGCCGACCGGTGGTCCGGGGCTATCCTGATCCGCAAGCCGGCCAGGAGGAGCCCCGAAGTGACCGAGACAGTGTCGCGTCCCACGCTGGAGGCCGTGGCCGAGCGGGCCGGGGTCTCCCGGGCGACCGTGTCGAGAGTCGTCAACGGCGGGGACGGCGTCCGGGAACCGCTCGTCGAACGGGTGCGGCAGGCCGTGGAGGAGCTCGGCTACGTGCCCAACCAGGCCGCGCGCAGTCTCGTGACGAAGCGGCACGACGCCGTGGCCGTCGTCATCGCCGAGCCGGAGACCAGGGTCTTCGCCGACCCCTTCTTCGCGCTGCAGCTCCGTGGCATCAGCAAGGAGCTGACCGCCCACGACAACCAGCTGGTACTGCTGCTCACCGAGGGCCGCGACGACCATGCGCGCGTCGCCCGCTACCTCGCCGGCGGCCATGTCGACGGGGCGCTGGTCTTCTCCCTGCACCTCGACGACCCGCTGCCGGGTCTGATCCAGGGCGCGGGGGTCCCGACCGTGTTCGGCGGGCGGCCCGGCTGGAGCGACGGAACCCGCGACGTGGTCTACGTGGACAGCGACAACCGCGGCGGCGCCCGTGACGCCGTACGCCTGCTGGCCGGTCTCGGCCGCACCCGCATCGCGCACATCACCGGCCCGCTCGACCAGACCTCCGCGGCGGACCGGCTCGACGGGTACCGGGAGGTCATGGGCGACGCCGACCCGGGTCTGATCGTCGAGAGCGACTTCACCCCCGGCGGCGGCGAACGCGCCATGCGCGCGCTCCTCGAGCGGCGTCCCGACGTCGATGCCGTGTTCGCCGCCAACGACCTCACCGCCTCGGGCGCGGTGCGCGTACTGCGGGAACGAGGCAGGCGCGTGCCCGAGGACGTGGCCGTGGTCGGCTTCGACGACATGATGCCCCTGGCCGAGCAGACCGATCCGCCGTTGACGACGGTCCGCCAGGACATCGAGGAGATGGGCCGGATCATGGCCCGCCTCCTGCTGCGCCGCCTGGCGCGGCGCACCGTCGAGGGCGATCCGGGCGGCGTCGACGGCCCCGATGCCCCGGTGGTGCTGCCGACCACGCTGGTGCGCCGCGCGTCGGCCTAGGCCTAGACCGGCGCGCCGCGGCGACGGCCCCACACCCGGGGCGCCGGACCGGGCAGGGGCAAGCCGGACCGGGCAGGATCACGCCGGGCCGGGCGCCGGGCCGGCGTGCCGCGCCCCCGTCCTGATGCCGTGCTCGCCTCAGCCGCCCTTCGCCGTCCGGTCGGGTGGCCGCAGCGTCATGCCTCCCGCGGGATGCTCCTGATCACCGCGAAGCGTGCCCCGTAGGGGTCGGCGAGCTTGGCGATGCGGCCGACGCCCTCCACGTCCGTGGCCGGCATCCGCACCCCGCCGCCCCGGGCCGTGGCCTCGGCGACGACCGCGTCCACGTCGGTGACCTCGAAGTACGGCAGCCAGTACGGATCCGACCCGGCCTCCGCGGGATCGTCGGCCAGCGGGACGATCCCGCCGAACATCGCCTCCTCCCCGCCGCCGGCCGGGTTGACGCAGGTGTACGTGCCGCCGGGGAAGGGGGCGGCTGAGGTCTCCAGGCCCAGTGCGGTGCGGTAGAACGCGGCAGCCGCGGCGATGTCCGGCGTGTACAGCTCCACCCAGCACAGCGAGCCGGGTTCGTCCGCCATGTCCACGCCCTTCGTCAGGGCCGGCTCCCAGAGGCCGAAGGCGACGCCCGCCTGGTCGGCGAGGACCGCCATCGTGCCCTGTCCCATCACGTCCATCGGGGGGAGCAGCACTCTGCCGTGCGCCTGCTCGGCGGCCTTGGCGGTGGCCTGCGCGTCGGTCGTCCGGAAGTAGACCGTCCAGGACGGCGGCCCCTGTTCGGGGGTGGTCTGCATGCCGCCCGCCACGGTTCTGCCGTCCAGCTGGAAGAAGCCGTAGCCGCCGGCGTCGGGTCCCGCCGACCGGAAGCGCCAACCGAAGAGCGCGTCGTAGAAGGAGGTGGCGCCGTCGATGTCGGGAGTGCCGACGTCGACCCAGTTCGGAGCGCCGTCGACGAAACGGGTGGTGAGCATCATCGCCCTCCTCGGAAGGGGTCCCGTTCTCTGCACTGCCGAGTCTGGCACCGCCCACCGACAATCGCTGCCGGAGCGGAGCCGCCTTTCCGGGCGTCCGCAGGCGGCCCGCACGTCACCCCGGGCCCCGACGGCCCGGCCGCTCCGCGCGCCGTCGTGCGGCCCGTCGTCGGCGACGCCATCATCGAAGCGGCGCCAGCACGCGGTCTGCGCGTCGGTCTGCACCGCAGCGCACCGGCGCGCCGAGGCGCCACGGCGGCACGGGACCCGTGGTGCCGCGCGTATACCCGGCGTTGATCGAACGTTTTGCGCCGCCGGGCACTGTTCTGGCCATGTACACCGACACGATTCCCACCCCCGACCTCTCCTGGCAGCGGGAGGCGCTGTGCGCGCAGACGGGGGCGGACTTCTTCTTCCCCGAACCCGGCAGTTCGGTGCGCGAGGCCAAGCGCATCTGCGGTATGTGCGACATGCGCCCCGCCTGCCTGGACTACGCCCTCGCCCACGACGAGCGCTTCGGCGTCTGGGGCGGCCTCTCCGAGAAGGAGCGCCTGCAGATCAGGCGCACCGCCGACTGACCGTTGCCGCGGCGGCCGACCGACCTGTGCCGCGACAGCGGAACGACCCGTCGCCGTCCCCGAATTCGAAAGACCGCGTCGCGGGGGTGCGGTTAAGATCCGGGGGCGGGTTCGGGCGTGGCGCGGAGGCAGGCGCATCGCCCCGCACAGGCGATCACGCCGGATTCCGTCCGGCCGTCCCGAACGCGTGCGCGGTCCCGTGGAGCAGAGGCTGACTCGACACCCGGTCTGGGTGCCATCGCAGGTTCGCGTCCTGTCGGGACCACGGCACGAAACACAGGGGCGGGCCGGGGGGCAGGGGCGAATGGGCGAGGAGAGCACGAAGGCGGCGGAGACCCACCAGGTCACCGACACGGAGCTGGCCGCCTTCCACCGGATCGTGGGCAAGCTGCGGGCGATGCCGGTCGACGATCCCGTACGGCTGCACGCCGAGCGGGTGGCCACGTCCTTCGCACGCGACGGATGGCGGCGCAGGCGCCGCATCCGGGGCGCCGAGGCGACGGCCGCCGATGCGGCGACGACGGCCGCCACCGCCACCGGCGCACCGGACCGGCGCGAGGACGCGCCCCTCGTGAGCCGCGGCGAGGGCGGCCTGTTCCACCGGTCGCGTCCCTGCTACGTCTGCAAGTCCTCCTATCGGGAGGCCGACGCGTTCTACCACCGCCTCTGCCCCGTCTGCGCCGCCGACAACGCGGCCCGTCGCGCTCTGAGCACCGACCTGAGGGGGCGTCGGGTGCTGCTGACCGGCGGCAGGGTCAAGATCGGCTTCCAGCTGGCGCTGATGATGCTGCGGGACGGCGCGGAGATCGTCGTCACCTCCCGGTTCCCGCACGACGCCGTCCGCCGTTTCCGGGCCGAGCCGGGCAGCGAGCGATGGCTGCACCGGCTCACGGTCCTCGCCGTCGACCTGCGCGACCCTCGGCAGGTGCTGGGGCTGTGCGAGGAACTGCGTCAGGAGGGCGAGCCGTTCGACATCCTCGTCAACAACGCCGCGCAGACCGTGCGGCGACCGCCCGAGTCCTACGCCCTGCTCGCCGCAGGGGAGCGCGACGTCCTGCCCGGGGGCGCCCGACGGGCGCCGGGCTTCACGCCGATGCGGATGCTGGAGGGGCTCGGCGGCACGCTGTCCGCGCTCCCGGCCGCGCTGCGCGAGGCCGACGAGGCAGGGCTGCTGCCCGACCCCTCCCCGGAGAACTCCTGGTCGGTCCGGCTCGGCGCGCTGGACCCGGCCGAGGTCCTGGAGACCCAGCTGGTCAACGCGCTCGCCCCCGCTCTGCTGTGCGACCGGCTGCTGCCGTTGCTGCTGGCGTCGCCGCATCCGCGCCGGTACGTGATCAACGTGACCGCGGTCGAGGGCCGGTTCGCGGTGCGCAACAAGATGCCCGGGCATCCGCACACCAACATGGCCAAGGCCGCCCTGAACATGCTCACCCGCACCAGCGCCGCCGCACTCGCCGAGCAGGGCGTGCACATGTGCGCCGTCGACACCGGCTGGATCACGGACGAGAATCCGGCGCCGAAGAAGGCCCGGATGGCGGGCGCGGGATTCCGTACGCCGCTGGACGTCGTGGACGGCGCCGCGCGCGTGTACGACCCGATCGTGCGCGGCGAGGCAGGGCAGCCGGTCTCGGGAGTGTTCCTCAAGGACTACCAGGAGGCGGACTGGTGAGCGAGGCCGGGCCGGGCGCGGACCGGTCCGCGCCCGGCCCGACCTCGGCAGGCCTCTCGTCGGCCGGACCGAGCGGGAGGTCGGCCGCCGGCCGGACCGTGTGGGCCGTGAGGCCTGCCCGGCCGCAGGACGCCGCCCGGACCGTGTCGCCGTAAGGCCTGCCCGGCGGCATGAGGCCGCGGACGGCGAACGGCCCGCGCCGCGAAACCGTTTCCGCGTGCGAGCCGTTCGTGGTGCGTAGTGCGTGGTGCGTAGTGCGTGGTGTGTGGTGCGCGGGGCGCCGTGCCGTCAGCCCGCGGCGCGGGCGGCCATCCGGGCCTTGCGCGCGGCCAGCTTCTCGTCGAACTTCAGGGCCTCGGCGTCCAGGCCGCCCATGTACAGGCCGAGCTCCTCCTGCGCCTGGCGCCCCTCGGGACCGAGGCCGTCGATCTCCATGACCTTCAGGAAGCGCAGCACGGGCTGGATGACGTCGTCGTGGTGGATGCGCAGGTTGTAGATCTCGCCGATCGCCATCTGTGCGGCGGCCCGCTCGAAGCCGGGCATGCCGTGGCCGGGCATGCGGAAGTTCACGATGACGTCGCGCACGGCCTGCATGGTGAGGTCGGGTGCGAGCTCGAAGGCGGCCTTCAGCAGGTTGCGGTAGAAGACCATGTGCAGGTTCTCGTCGGTCGCGATGCGCGCCAGCATGCGGTCGCAGACCGGGTCGCCGGACTGGTGGCCGGTGTTGCGGTGCGAGACGCGGGTCGCGAGCTCCTGGAAGGACACGTACGCGACCGAGTGCAGCATCGAGTGACGGTTGTCCGACTCGAAGCCCTCGCCCATGTGGGCCATCCGGAACTGCTCCAGCTTGTCCGGGTCCACCGCACGTGAGGCGAGGAGGTAGTCGCGCATCACGATGCCGTGCCGGCCCTCCTCGGCCGTCCAGCGGTGCACCCAGGTACCCCAGGCGCCGTCCCGGCCGAAGAGCGAGGCGATCTCGTGGTGGTAGCTGGGCAGGTTGTCCTCGGTGAGGAGGTTCACGACCAGCGCGATCCGGCCGATCTCGGTGACCTTGGACTGCTCCTTCCCCCATGCCTCGCCGTCCTCGAAGAAGCCGGGGAAGTTGCGGGCGTCGCTCCACGGCACGTACTCGTGGGGCATCCAGTCCTTGGTGACCTTCAGGTGCCGGTTGAGCTCCGTCTCGACCACTTCCTCCAGCGCGAACAGCAGCTTGGCGTCGGTCCAGACGGCCGGATTGCCGAGGTGAGGAGAGGTGATCGACACGAGGAACTCCAGGGGACGTGAAGCGGAGCGGAACCGTCCGGCGAGCGGAACCGGAACTTACGGGATCGTAGGCTACGAATCCGTAGGTTATGAAGCCGCAGACTAAGCAGGGCGTAAAGATCGCTGATCAGCCGGGTTCCCCGGGCGATTCGGGGCATGCCGAACAGCCCCGGGGAATCGCAGGTCCAGGGCTGAAAAGGTGATCCGGTCACCCGGTCAGGCGTACAGCTCCCGCAGCCGCACCGAGAGGCATGTCACACAGCCCTCGAGTTTCTCGAACTCGCCGATGTCGACGAGGACGGGCTCGTGACCGAGATCGGCGAGCAGATCCGCCGTCTTCGGCGCACTCGCCGCCATGAGCAGGTGGGGGCCGCCGAGGAGCACCACGTGCGCGCCGGCCTCCTCGGGCACCGACAGGAAGCGCGGGAACAGCGACGGCCGGTCCACCTGGGGGATGTGACCGATCACCGTGCCGTCGGGCAGTGCCGTGACCGCCGACTTCAGGTGCAGCACCTTGCTCACCGGCACCGCCACCACGGTCGCCCCGAGCGGTTCGAAGGCGGCCCGCAGCTGCTGGACGCCGGCAGCGTTGGTCCGCCCGCCCCGGCCGACGTAGATCGTGTCCCCGACCTTGAGCACGTCGCCGCCGTCCAGCGTGCCGGGCTCCCAGATCCAGTTCACGGAGCAGCCGAGGCGCGCCACGGCCTCCTCGACGCCGACGGTCTCCTCACGCCGGGTCTCTGCGCCGGAGCGCGCGATCAGGGCGACGTTGCGGTACATCACCACCGTGTCCTCGACGAACACGGAGTCCGGGCAGTCGTCGGCCGGATCGACCTCCACCGTCTCCCAGCCGTGCGTGCGCAGGGCGTCGGCGTAGGCCTCCCACTGCTCCAGGGCGAGCTCCACGTCGACCTTCTCCCGCTCGACGTGCGTCACCAGGCCTTCGGCGAGGCGCGGGCCGGGGCGGCGGATGAGGACCTTCTTGCTGGGCACGTCCAGGTCTCCGAATCGGGTGGAAGACCGGCGCCTCGGGCGCGGCGCCGGTCAGCCATCATGCAGCGCGGGACCACCAGGACAAAACCCCTCAGTAACAATGTGGCCCTCCCGAGACCCGCGCGGGGCGACGGGAGCCCCTGGGCCGTGTCCCGCCCTAGGCGGAGTCCGCCACCTCCTGCGCGGTCGTCTCCCTCAGCGTGCCGTCCATCAGCAGCCAGCGTGTGATGCCGATCGACTCCAGGAACGGCAGGTC
The DNA here is from genome assembly GCF_052543235.1 of Streptomyces sp. SAS_272. Classification (NCBI taxonomy): domain Bacteria; kingdom Bacillati; phylum Actinomycetota; class Actinomycetes; order Kitasatosporales; family Streptomycetaceae; genus Streptomyces; species Streptomyces sp. SAS_272. The sequence goes on from NZ_JBMNDR010000079.1 coordinate 37,349, forward strand.
GTGGCCGGCCACGATCAGCGCCCCCTCGTAGGACTCGAGCGCCGTCGTCAGCTGGCGCACGCTCGCCATGTCGAGGTTGTTGGTCGGCTCGTCGAGCAGCAGCAGCTGCGGCGCCGGCTCGGCGAGCATCAGGGCCGCCAGCGCCGCCCGGAAGCGCTCCCCGCCGGACAGGGTCGCCGCCTTCTGGTCGGCGCGGGCGCCCCGGAACAGGAAGCGGGCGAGCCGGGCCCGGATGCGGTTGTTGGTCGCTCCGGGCGCGAAGCGCGCCACGTTCTCGGCGACCGTGAGGTCGCCGTCGAGGACGTCGAGGCGCTGCGGCAGGAAACGCAGCGGCACGTGCGCGTGCGCCTCGCCCGCCTCCGGCGCCAGCTCCCCGGCGATCGTGCGCAACAGCGTCGTCTTCCCGGATCCGTTGCGTCCCACCAGCGCCACCCGCTCGGGGCCGCGCAGATCGAAACCGCCCTCCACGCGCGCGCCGTGGGCGAGCCGCAGATCCATGAGGGTGAGGACCTCACGCCCCGGGGGCACGGCCGTGTACGGCAGGTCGACGCGGATCTCGTCGTCGTCGCGTACGGCCTCCACGGCGTCGTCGAGCCGGTCCCTGGCCTCGGCGAGCTTCTCCTCGTGCATGATCCGGTGCTTGCCCGCCGACTCCTGCGCCGCGCGTTTGCGCGCCCCCATGACGATCTTGGGCTCCCGTTTGCTGTCCCACATCTTCTGCCCGTACCTCTTGCGGCGGGCGAGCTTGACCTGGGCGTCCACCAGTTCGCGTTTCTGTTTGCGCAGGTCGGCCTCCGCGACGCGCACCATGCGCTCGGCGGCCTCCTGCTCGGTGGCCAGGGCCTCCTCGTAGGCGGTGAAGTTACCGCCGTACCAGGTGATCTCCCCGGAGCGCAGGTCGGCGATCTGGTCGACGAGATCCAGCAGCTCCCGGTCGTGGCTGACCACGACCAGCACGCCCGGCCAGGACGTGACGGCCGCGTACAGCCGCCGCCTGGCGTAGAGGTCGAGGTTGTTGGTGGGCTCGTCCAGCAGCAGGACGTCCGGCCGGCGCAGCAGCAGAGCGGCCAGCCGCAGCAGCACCGACTCGCCGCCGGAGACCTCACCGGTCGTCCGGTCGAGGTCGACGTGGCCGAGCCCGAGCTCGCCGAGGGTGGCCAGGGCGCGCTCTTCGACGTCCCAGTCGTCGCCGACGGTCTCGAAGTGCTCCTCGGCCGCGTCGCCGGCCTCGATGGCGTGCAGGGCGGCCCGCCGGTCGGCGATGCCGAGCGCCTGGTCGATCCGCAAGGACGTGTCCAGGGTGACGTTCTGCGGGAGGTAGCCGACCTCGCCCGCGACGCGCACGGCGCCGTCGGCGGGGGTCAGTTCTGCGGCGATCAGCTTCAGCAGGGTCGACTTGCCGGAGCCGTTGACGCCGACGAGTCCGGTGCGGCCGCTGCCGAAGGCGACGTCGAGGTCGTCGAAGACGGGGGTTCCGTCGGGCCAGGAGAAGGCGAGGGAGGTACAGGTGATGGACTGATGCAAAGCGGGCCTCGTGGGTGCGTGTGCGGTCAGGGACGACACGTGTCGAGACACCGGAGGGCGGCGACCACCGCGGCGAGCGGGGCAGCGCGGAGACAGCACGAAAAGCCCTGCTCCGCCGGGACGGCTCGAGGCCGAGGTCGCACGCTGCGCACACACCGGCAAGGGGTGTGGCGCGGGTGTCTCGGGACCTCAGACGAGCAACGTCCTACTCCGATCGGCGGCAACAGAAGCGCTTCACACCGTAGGAGGGCACAGGGAGGGCCGTCAAAGGATTTACGACGGGTCAGCAGGCGTCCCGCATCAGCTCCGCCAAGTCGTGGTCCAGGTCGAGCTGACGGTGCTCCGTGCCCACGGGCACCAGCTCGCTCGCCGCCTGCAGGAAACGGCGGATGTCGGCCGAGTGGACGTGCACGACGGCGGTTCCCTCGGGCGCGTGGAACTCCAGGACGGTGCGGTCGTACCCGTAGGGGCGTACCCGGACGTCGCCATGACCCTCGGCGTCGTGCAGGCCGGCGGCGAGCAGTTCGCGCGAGAACGTCCAGCAGACCTCGACGCCCTCCAGGGTGGCCGGGGCCGGGAAGGTCATCCGCACGGCGAACGGGTCGAGGCGGTCGTAGTGCAGGGTGGCGGGGATGTTGGGCATCCGAGGCGCGGCCGCGACGAGACGGGCCTCTACGAGCTGTTCGATGACGGTGGACAACGCCTTGCTCCCTCGTGACGGCGGGACGAAACTCCGGGCGGTGGGACCGGACACAGGAAGAGACGCCGGAACCGGCCGATCCGTGCACACCACTGTCAAGTGACCTCGGTCACCGCGTTTCATGCACGGGAGTGACTCAGCTCTCCTGCCGTGCCCGGTAAGGCGGTTGGGGCGGACGAGGGCCTCTGGACGCCGGCGGGAGCCTGGACTAGCTTCCCCCGCCATGAGGCGCTTGGGGAAGACGCGACGCACGGTACGGACAGCGCGGGGCCGCGGCCGGGCAGCGGCGGCGGCCTGCGGGGCGGCGCTCGCGGTGCTCACGGCGCTGCCCGCGCACGCCCGCCCGGCGCCGCCGGCGGCGC